>DBDO01000244.1:11596-12561 GCA_002293605.1 Desulfovibrionaceae bacterium UBA930 | reverse complement strand
AAAAATAAACATGAAGGAGGAAAAGTTCCACGGCGGTCCCATGACTATTTCTTTTTGCTTGCTTTTGATTACCGTGTCCGAAGCGAGGTTATATACCGCAGGAGGGAGCCGTTCATGTTTTACGAATGGTCGTGAGGTAAATTTTATTTCATTCCCCTGTATTTTTCTTTTATCTTTTGAAAAATAGACAGAGGTGTTGTCAAAATTAACATCTGTTTTGTTTATAGCTATTATAATATTCATTCCTTTGAGTTCAGAACATGTCTTTGCGTTGTCTATATAATATACATTATTTTCACTTCCCTCAATTTTAAAAAGTCTAAATGGGTGTCTGTTATATATATATATATATAACATGTCATTATATATGGCATAGAAATTATTTGTCGGTACTGGGCTTCCATAGCTGCATATCTGTGTTTCTGTAAAATATTGTGGTAAAAGGGCGGTATCATATCCACCATGCCATTCATGCGGAGGGGTTAATAGTTTCCACTCCTGTTCCTCTTCCAGTTTAAAATGCAAGGTAGGCTTTGCATAATAATATGACATGCCAAATATAGAGCAGCCGGAGCATGCTAGAGTTAAAAAGAACAAGGAAAGTATAAAAAAACGCATTACTTGCTCCTGTTTGTGCTTGGTTCTTCTGTACGCAGTGTATAGCTCGGCTTTATATGGTTATTCCAGGCTTTGCCCCAAGTGGGAACGTCCATGATGCCAATAAGAGCGCCCAAATAGCTTTTGGCAAAGGAACCGGGAATTGATAGCTGCGGGTAGAGAGAATCAGAATTTTTTCCATGTATAGCTTCATGCTTTTGCGTTTGTCTATCATGTATTTCCGTTGCTGATTTCCCTCCAGGAACAATATGATAAAAGACTTTTAAGAAGGGGTTTTGATCTGACGACCAATAACTTGCATTAGGGTTTATCATGTTATTACCGTATTGATCCTCATCAAAATCTAA
>DBDO01000244.1:9348-11528 GCA_002293605.1 Desulfovibrionaceae bacterium UBA930 | reverse complement strand
GGTTCCGGCATCATGTCCTTGCCCTGGAACACGGCCTCAAGGAGGGCTTTTGAAAGATAGGCATCCACCCTCGTCGTTTCATCTCTGGTGACTTCCCGGGCCCGCTCCAGTTCGCGGTTCAGGCCGGAGAGATCCGTATCCGGGGCATCACGCACGGTAATCGTCCCTTCGCTGACAGTGGGGCGCAGTACGCCGCTTTTATCGCTGGAAGCATACCCAAACTCCACCGAATTGGGGGTGTAGGGTGTATTCTTCCCATTATCGGCATAGTTTATGGGCGTGATCAAATCATTTTCACCCGGCTTGGCAAAGCCGCCTGTTGTGCTGAATCCCCCTGCTATGCCCGCATTCCAGGCGCTGCTCGTATCCTTGTCCCGAATTTCCCCATAGCTCAAGGTGCCGGTATCCAGGGTCAGCGAGCCGCCCTTGTCCGTGCCGATAATGGAACCCTTAAGCTGCGTATTTTTGCCTACATAAAGGTCCACTTCCTTACGGCCTATAATGGCGCTTTGCTCTCCCACCCAATCGGAATCGGACTTGCCCCGGCCAAAGCCAAAATTACCGCTGATATTGATGCCGTAACCGACAGTTACATCCGCACCCGCGCTCCATGACGTGCTTTTACTCTCGTAGCTGTCCTGCAGGCTGGCTACGGTGAGATTTTCGCCCACATCCATCCAGACCTTGTCGGCCTCGAGGCGCGCGCCGGCCACGGTACTGTCTCGGCCCGACTTTCCGTAAAAGGTGTTTCCGGCTGTAAGCAGGGCGTTGGTATGGCTTGTTCCTTGGCCCTCGCTTTCCGCTCCGGCGGCATTGGCTTGCGCATTGACGCCAAAGGACACGCCGCCAGACCCTACCACTGCCTTAAGGCCTACTGCCGCCCCTCCGCTGCTGGAGGCCATATCCGCCTTCTCGCCATTACGCGCGGCCAGAATATTGAGGTCGCGCCCGGCGTCCAGAATCACGTTTTCTCCGGCAGCCACTTTGCCGCCTTCTATTATGATATCGCGCCCTGTGGCGGCCTCCACGTCACGCCCGGCAAGAACCGCCGAGGGCCGCGCCGTGTTGCTGGAGGCTTTGTAGTCCGTACGCGAAAAAGAAGCCCCAATATTCACCGAAGCGGAGATGGGCTGCGAATACGCGCTTCTGAGGGAATCCACAGTTCTGAGATAGGCACTTGCGGCCGTAAGACCCTGGAAGGCCACATTACCCTGGCCCTGCATGGCGCTGTGCGGCATGTCGAGAAAGGTCCGGGTGGCGCTGCTTACGTTTTGCTCCACTGCGGCGCTCAGACCGCTCTGCACCTGAGAGACGTATTGATGCAGCGTCTCATAATCAAAAGCGGCGGTCATATTCCAGTCCTGCCCGGCACTGATTACCGCGTCCTGCCCGGCTTCAATCTGTGAGGCGGACTGGTTGACATCCCGTCCCGCCCCTATGAGCACGTCCCGCCCCGCGCTGATAAGAGAGCCCGCGCTATACGCGCCTGTGCGCTCCACGCCCTGTGTTTGCGCTTTCACTCCGGCGAAAAGAGAAAGACCGCTTTCGCCCAGGCTGCTCCACAGACCGGCTTCAGTCTTCTTCTTACTATATTCACTGACGAAATTTTCGCGTCCCGGGAGTATATTCACATCCCGCCCGGCTTGCAGCCACAGGTCTTTGTCCGCCTCGGCCAAAGAGCCGATCACGCTTACATCCCGCCCCGCGTCCAGGGTCAGGTTGCTTCCGGCGGAAAGCACGCTGCCGGAGTTTGTTACCTGGGTGTTTTTCGCTTTTTCCTCAGTCTTGGTATAGAGAATGGTATCTTTGCCAAGGGCTGTGTAAAGCGGCGAATGAAGCAGTTTTTCCGGCGTAAATTTACTCTTGGAGGTCTTGCTTTGCGCTTCGTAAGTGTTTTGCGCGGCAGCGGTTACGATGTCGCCCCGTTCGGCGGTAAGGGTCAGGTCTTTTTTTGCCGCCACCTGGCTGCCGGTTAGCAGCACGTTGTCCCCGGCCTTGATGCTCACCGTATCCCCGGATATCGAACTGCCCACGCTGGCGGTCGCAAAACTTTCTTTCATAGCGGCGGAAGCCGACAAGGTCTTTTTGGAACTTCTGCTGTGGAAGTCGTAAGTGCTGTCCGTAGAGTCCGCCAAAATGACATCGCCGGTTGCCTGCATGTCCACACTGCCCTGGGCGGA
>DBDO01000244.1:704-9322 GCA_002293605.1 Desulfovibrionaceae bacterium UBA930 | reverse complement strand
CAGATTGCCCTCAGCGGCGATGGCGGAGCCCTGGCTCTGCGTTTTTTCGCTATGGTGGGTATTTTTGTAGGAAGAGCCGCGAGAGATATGAAAATAGCTCTCCTGCTCATTCATGACAGCCCCGGCCACGATGTTCCTGCCCGCTTGCAAAGAGGCATTTCCATCACTCTTGACGGATGACCCGGCAAGCAGAACGTCCTGCCCGGCCTGGATGCGGATATCTCCGCCGGAGAACTCGGAACCCAGATTGCCTTCGCGCCGTTCCAGAATATTCCTGGCTTCGTAACGCTCCGTTGCGGCGGTTGAAACCAGTTGCACATCGTTTCCGGCCACAAGAAGGGCCGCGCCGCCGATATTCGCCTTCGCGCCCTGGAACACAATATCGTTGCCCGCCTGCATGCCGACATCGCCGCCAGCCTTGATTTCGGCCATCTGCTGCAGGGTGGTGTGCGTATAGTTGCTGTTGGGCGTGTTAAGCAGCGCGAGGGTTTCCATACGGATGTCCTTGCCCGCCGCTAAATGCACAGTACCGCCACCAAGGGTACCGCTCTGGTTGATGATGCTGCCGTTGCTTTTAATAAACAAGGCGTTCTTGCCCGTGATTTCCCCGCCACGGTTCAGGATATCCGTCAGAGAGCTGATTTGAACCCGGCTGCCGCGGATCATCCCGGCATTGGCAATATTGTTGCCTTCAAGCACCACGCTTTCGCCGGTCACGGTGCCGCCGCGCACGCTTAACTCGGCCCTGCTGGCTTCACAGAGGTACAGGCGGGGAACCAGCACGGTCTGGCCGTTATATTCCGCTTCCTCAAGCCAGACGATGTCCTTGGTCAAACTCGCCACCTGCTCGGGTGATAGCGATACGCCTACAGAAAGGCCGAAAGCTTTGCCTGCTTCAAGGGCATTGTCCATAAGCAGGCGCATGGTTTGCGCATCATCAACCACACCCGCAAAGAGATAGCGCTGCCCGGTTTGCGCCAGCAGTTGCTCGCGCACCAATCTGGTTTCATAAAAAGCATCGCCCAGGAGCTTTCTTTGTTCCGCCGCCAAGTCATACCCTATTCTGGTGAGGAAATAGTCTGAGCCGTAAAAACTGGCCATATTGGTCAGGGCGGGATTGCTCTCCACAAGATAGGGGTGGTTGGGGTTGGCGCTTAAGGAGAAAAGTCCGCCCAAAGAAATGTCGGGCATAAAGAAGCCGGGCCTTCCCCCCGGACTCACAGGAGGCGAAAGCGCACCAATAGCTGCAGGGGCATTTATAGCAACAGCCGCAGGGGTATTGAGGCCGATGCCGCTAATGCTGAGTCCCCGGTACGCGGGCGAACCGCTGTACGCGCCGACATAATCCGCATTCGCGCGCCCTGAGCTGTCATAACCCTGCCTGGCGTTGATGTGCAAAGTCCGCCCGGCTGTGAGCACAGCGGGGATGGACTTGTAAAGAGTGGAGTACGTCCATGTTTGGGTGTGGCTGCCCTCCCATTCATTATGTTTGCCCATGGAAAAAAAGTGCCGGAAGACTTCTGCTGTCTCATACAGATCCAAACCGGTATTTTTGAGAGTATCGGCGGCAATAAAAAGATCCTGCCCCGCTGATATGGTGCTGAGGTTGTTGGTGAGCGTGTTGGCGTCAACAGTCATATCCCTTCCGGCCAGTAGCATTGCCCCCTTTATATCCCCGGCAGCCTCCTCGCGATAGAAGGTCTTCCACTCCTGCAAGTGGTCACGACCGCCGTCCGGTATGCCGTACAAAGTTTTTTGCTCTTTGGTATAATCCAGAACCCTGCCGTAAGCATGTTTGTCCGCCCGGTAGTACCTGGCTTCGCCTGAGCCCACGAGGCGAAAACTTCCATCGGCATTGTAGCCTGGAAGCGCATCACTCATGCCTATATGGAGATAGGCTTGGCCGACTTTCGTTTGGGAAACTGTGGCCGAGCCCCCGAGATTATCAACAATGTCAGCCCGTAAAAGCAGATGAGAAAGACTTTCGATATTCGCACTATTATTAAGCAGCCTGGACATACGGCTGTTTTCATCCGCGCCGGTCAGTTGCAGCGTACCCTGGGCGAAGATATCCGCTCCCTTCATATTGGACAGGGTGCCGCTGACCCGTAGGGCCGCATCGCCGCCACTGAACAAAAGTCCTTCGTTGACGATGCTGCCCGAGCGCAGCAACAGGCCGCTGTATGCGCCCAGGAAGCTTCTTTTTCCTACAGCAAGATCTCCAAGAGCCGCATCCAGGCCGCCTTGCGAGGAAAGCGAAGAATCGGCCAGGCGCAAGGCGTTGGCAGTGAGAGCAAGATTGCCGTCCGCCAATATATTCACGGCATCGAGGGCCATGGACCCGCTATACGCAAGGGACATATCGTAACCGGAATACAGAGAGGCCCGTTCTCCGGCGTCCAGACGAACTCCTCCTAAACTCAGATTCTCTGTCGAACCGGCAAAGCCTCCTCTGAACGAGACGGAATCCCTTCCGGTCAAGGAGAGATTCCGACCGGAATACAGAACCCCGCTGGTCCGCCCGAGATCAAGATTTTCCAGGCTGCCGACAGCATCGCCCCGCATCTGGAAGGTTCCGGCGCTGATCGCCGCATCGCCTTCGGCAATCACGGAACTGTTGTCCAGAACCACAGTATTGCCTTCCATTGCCATGGTATTGCCCGCAGCCACGGTTGTCCGGCCCAGGCCAAGGGTGCCTGCTTTAAGCGTGAGATCTTTCTCGGCCAGGAAGAGGGCATTCACCGCGTTAAGCGCGGCAGTGCCTTCCATCGCTAAGGTATTGCCCGCAACCACGGTTGCCTGATCCATGCCAAGAGAACCTGCCTTAAGCGTAATATCCTGCGCGGCCTGAATGTTGGCACCTTCCGCAGCAAGCTGAGACGCACCTTCCATTGCTACAGTATTACCAGCAACCACGGTCGCTTGCTCCAGAGCGAGCGAGTGGGCCTTGAGTGTAAGATCCCCCACCGCTTGAAGAACTGCCCCCACGGCTTTAAGCAGGATATTGCTTTCCATCGCCACGCTTTTGCCAGCAACCACGCTCGCCTGGTCCAGGTCAAGGGAGTCCGTCTTGAGCGTAATATCCTGCATAGCTTGGATATTGGCTCCCTCCGCAGTAATCCGAGAAGCGCTTTCCATAGCCACATTTTTACCGGCAGCCACGGCAGTCCGGCTCAGGCCAAGGGAGTCCGCCTTGAGAGTAACGTTCTCCGCAGCCAGGATGGATGCGTCCTGTACATCAAGCGATGAGGCTTCAACAGCTACTGTCTTACTTTTTACAATGGAATTTGTTGCAAGCTTCACGCTATCCGCCTGAATCAGCGCCATTTCGCTCGCTGACACCAGAGAACCTTCGGCAAGACTGATATCGCCGGAGGCGGCAAGAGAAAGCGCCCCCTCCGATGCCACTGTAGCACCTTTGTCTACCTTGGCGGACCGGGCCTTCACATACAGCGTTTTACCGGAAACAGCCTGCGCGCCATCCGCCAGAGCGACATTCTTTTTTGCTTCGAGCCTGATGTCGGTCCCGGCGCTGAGAGCCGCACCTGCGGCAACTTCTATGTTTTTGCCTGAAGCGGTGAAGGCCTTGTTTGCAAAAGCGGCCTTTTCTACCGTGAGATCATGGTCCATAGCGGCCAGGCGCATGTCCCCCTCAGCCTTTGCGGCACGCACGATGAGCTTGCCGTTGGCGTTGATCTCCATATCTTTCGTGCTTTGCAGCACGCCTTGCAGGTTGACCCCCACGCCTTTTTCTGTGGAGAGCATGCGAATGCTCCCGGCATACATGCCGCCGAGCAGGCTGGTGTCGATGGCGATTTTTGGTTTTTCCGAAGCATCCGCTTCCAGTGCGCTAACCTGCCCGCTAACCATGTCGTAACGGTTTTGGCCTGCAATGATATTCAAATTTTGCGCGTGAACTTCGGCATTAATTTCCGATGCGCGGGAAACAATGTCGAAAGCGGTGAGGTTGGAGGCATTTATTCCGAGTCCTTCAACCGTAACATCGCCCTGGCGGACTTCAAAGCCCCGAAGGGAGTCGCCCATAAGGAGGGGTTTGCCAGTGGTTACAGTTGCCCGGTCCGTATTGATGAAGCCGCCGCCATTGATCGTCACGCCATTAGGGTTCGCCAGGATCACATCCGCTTTCTGTCCGAACACCTCGATGTAGCCTTGGATCTGCGAACGGTTGGAACTGGTGACTTCGTTGAGGATGGTTTTTGCAGAGCCGCTTACCCCTAGATTGGGATTGTATGTCACAATCCCGCCTAACAGAGATTGGCCGTCCTTGGTGCTATTGTTTAAAATAGCGCCTTGATTACGGACGTTAAAATAAGAATACTGGTTATGCGAAAGACCAGACTGGCTGGGCGCGGCAATATTGACCAGAGGAACGCCATTGGGGGCCTGATCCACATCCGGTCGATGATCCGGCGGAGCCGTATGATCGGCTACTATACCGCCGACCGATGCTGCAAAGAGGGGGGAGGGGAAAATGAGCGTAAAAATGAGGATCAGAGAGATAAAAGAGCGGTTTTCTACTTTCATGTTCGTGCTCCCCGTATTGAGAAAAAACGCCTTATGGTATATGCAGTATATTATAGCCCTGTTTAAAAGAATTATAGATTTTCCTTCTTTCGTCCCTAAGATTGTTACTATAAAATGCTATATAAAATTTGTCAATAAACTCGTTTAGCTGAATATGCTTATTGCAATATATGATAATTTTTCTCTGGCTATGTAAAAATATTGTTAAAATGTATATGTTAGGCTAAGGTAGAGTTCATAGTCTCGCTTTTTTACATAGCTAGGTGCTTTTACAGGAATACCCACACAGAAATCCGCATTCAGATTGCCAAGGGTTCTCAGTCCGAAGCCAACGCCGTGCATTTCCCCTTTTTCAAAGGGATCCCGCTCATCTTCCACCAGAGCCCCATAGTCATAGCTGCTGTAGAGCTGTACCCCACGCAAAACGTCACCAGACAGAACTTTGGGCCAGGGAGCGTTCCAACTGATCTCATTTCTCAAATACCCTCCCTTGTCTCCCCCTATGCTCGACTCATGAAAGCCCCTGACAGTATGACGACTCCCTATCTGTACTCTTTCCGCATTATAGAGTGTTTGCGGGGACCATTGTCCATAAAAGGAGGAGGTCCAGGCAAAACGCTTTTCATCAGTCCCAAAAGGACGACACCAGTAGAGGGAGGTGGAATATTTGTCAAATTTGGCATGAGGGTCCATAGGGCTTTCGCCTCGGCTCCTGGAGTCAAGCCAGTTGAGCCCTCTTGTATAGGTAAGGCTCACGTTCATAATGCCGTTCAGCATCCGGCGGGTATGGGACAATGACCCCGCGAACGTGGAAAGCTTGTAACTGCCCGCACTGAGCTTTTCTCTTTCAATATAGACGTTGTTTTCTCTATGGGCGAACGAGCTTGCAATACTGGTCTTGCTCTGGCCGTCCCGGTGAATAATCTTTTCCGCCTGAAAGCTTTGCAGGGTTGTGTCCCCATTATGCCTGTATGATGTATACCCGCCGTAAATAGTCGTCTCATAGATATACCGGCTGAAGTTGGTAGAAAAAGTCCAGTATCCATAAGGGATTGAAAAATATCCAGCAAAGCTGTTGCTGTCTCCATAGTTTTTTTCAGAACGGAAGAGCTCATGTTCAGAGAGTTTGACAGCCTCTGTCCAGTATACAGCCCACTGGTCGCCAAGGCCCATAAAGTTGTCCTTAGTGAACGAAAAGGAATACTGGGTTTGCCCGGTGGTGCGCTGACCCAGGTTATCCATACCAAGGCCGATTCTCCAGGTACGTTCTTCAGGATATGCTATACGAACAACTGTTTCTCCCACGCTTGCCCCCGGCTCCATCGCCACAGTGGCCCTGGACGAGGGAAGACGATTGAGCTGATCCAGCCCCTGCTCAATATCCCAAAGACATAGCGGTCCTCCTTCAAGGCCCGGGAAGGCCATGCGGCCACGATAGTAATAGTCGCTATCCCCTTCATTAATGATGATTTTTTCGATGCGGCCTTCAATAACCATTATCCGAAGCGTGCCTTCATCTGTTTGTTCCGGTGGTAAAAAGGCCCGCGAGGTTACATAGCCCTTTTCGATGTAAATATTACTGATATCTCGTAAAAGGTTGTTGATATCCGTCAGGGTGAGGCATCTTCCCTCGTAGCGGGCCGCGACCTCCCTGACAGTGGATTGTGAAAGAAGCGTGACTCCGTCTACACGCACATTTTTGACCTCCATACAGGCACCCGCTTGTTCAGGAAGTCGGGGGAGCAGTTCAGGTTTCGCCATCGTTGGAGGCTGGTCCCGCCTTATTTGTTGTAATTCTTGACGTTGTATAAGTTCTTTTTGCTGCTGTATAATATGATCTTGCTGTTTTCTGATATCTTTAATTGAAGGATAATCTGAAGCTATAGTACGGTTTGATTGAATAAATAGTGAAAAAATGAATATTAAAAATGATAATATAATCTTCACTTCTTCTCCATTTTGTCATGAATTTAATTACAATTGATATTGTAAAATTCAAAACGCTCAAAAAGCGCTTCCATTTCATTCTTGTATCGTCTCAAAGGCCAGAGAGCCTTGTCATTGTTTTTCTAGAACCCAGCGTTTCAGCTTTTGCGCTTCCCCGAGCAGAGCCGGGTAATCAAGGGAGAGGTAGCGGCCGTCCTGGTACAGTACCTTGCCGTCCACCATGCTCATGCGCAGTTCATGCCCGCTGGCCGCATAGACGAGGTGGGAGACCGGGCTATACAGGGGCAGCAGGTTGGGGCTGTCAAGGTCAAGGGCGATCATATCGGCGGGCGCTCCGGGCGCTATTTTCCCGAGTTCCGGCCAGCCCAGGGCCAATGCTCCGCCGTGCGTCGCCATATCCAGCACGCTCTGGGCCGGGCAGGCTGTGGCCTGCATGCTGTGCACCTTATGCACAAGGGCGCAGGCCGACATTTCCGCGAACATGTTCAGGCAGTTGTTGCTGGAGGCCCCGTCCGTGCCCAGGCCCGGCAGCATGCCCCTGGCCAGCATGCCCGGCACAGGGGCAATGCCCGAGGCCAGCTTCATGTTGCTGCGCGGGTTGTGCACCACGTGGCAGCGGCTTTCCGCCAGCGCATCGAGTTCTTCATCTGTGAGTACCACGCCGTGGGCTACGCTGCTGCGGGGGGAAAGCAGGCCGAGCGCGCGGCAGTACTGCACGGGCCGCAGGCCGTGGCTTGCAAGGCAGGCCTCCACTTCCGCAGGGCTTTCCGAAAGATGGATGTGCAGGGGCAGGTCGAGTTCCTGCGCGAGATCGCGACAGGCGGCCAGCAGCTCTTCTGTCGTGGTATATACGGTGTGCGGCATGACGGCCACGCCGATACGGGGGTGATTCTTGTAGCGCTTCGCCTGCCCGCGCACCAGGGCCAGGCCCTCTTCGGCAGAGGCATAAGCCGGGGAGGGAAAGGCGAAAATGACCTCGCCCATGCGACAGCGCAGCCCAGCCTGGTCTACGGCCAGGGCCACGGCGTCTTCCAGCAGATACATATCCTGAAAGGCCGTGGTTCCCGTGCGGATCATCTCGGCGCAGCCGAGCAGAGCGCCAAGCTGCACGATTTCCGCGCTCAGGCGCTTTTCCCTGGGAAAAATATGCTGGTGCAGCCATTCCATCAGGGGCAGATCATCGGCCAGCCCTCGGAAAAAGGTCATGGAAACGTGGGTGTGCGCGTTGATCAGGCCCGGCATGAGCAGGCTTCTGCCAAGGCAGAGGCGCTCTGCCGCCTGCATGTGGGCCAGTTCGGCGCGCCTGCCAAGGGCGCAAATGCGGCCCTGGCTTACGGCCACAGCCGCATCTTCGATAACGCGGCCTTGTTCATCCTGAGTGAGAAGCAGATCGGCGGTAATGAGAAGGTCGCAGCTGTGATTCATCGTTTGGTGCATAGGAGAGCCTCTTATAGTGTCATTACTTTGGGGCTGCCGCCCCAAACCCCGCCTGGGGGGCTGGGGGACGGATGTCCCCTAGCAAAGGAATGGGGGGCTGTCCCTAACGGCAGCAGCAGACCGCAGGCGGCAGCATAGAGGTGGGCTCGCCCAACCCGCCTTTGCCAAGGGCTATGAAGCGCGAGGCGGTTCGTTCGAGAAAATCCCGATCATGGGAGATAATCACCCTGGCAAAGGACTGCTTTTGCAAAATGCCGATCATCCGCTCCCTGGATTCGTCATCCAGAAAGGCCGTGGGCTCGTCCAGCAGCAGGGCCTCCGGCCTCATGGAGAGCACCGTGGCTATGGAAACCAGTTTTTTTTCGCCGCCGGAAAGGCGGTGGGTGAGCCTGTCCGCAAAGCCGGTCAGGCCGAGGCTGTCCAGCACTTCCAGAGCGCGCTGCCTGGCCTGGTTCCGGCTCAGGCCGAGGTTCAGGGGGCCGAAAGCCACATCTTCCAGCACGGTGGGCGAAAAAAGCTGATCGTCCGCATTTTGCATGACAAGGCCGATGTTGCACCGCAGGCGGCGCAAATCATACTCGTCCTTCACAGGCGCGCCATGAAAGAGCAGCTGCCCTGAGGCGGGCCGCTCCAAGCCCACGAGCAAGCGGAAAATGCTGGTTTTTCCGCTGCCGTTGGGGCCGTGCAGG
>DBDO01000244.1:414-620 GCA_002293605.1 Desulfovibrionaceae bacterium UBA930 | reverse complement strand
CCCCAAAGCGCATTAATCAGTACTGCTCTAAAATGCCGACAGTGAGCAGGGCAAGGAGCGTGAGGGCGGCAAAAAGGGCATCGCGCCGCGTGGCCTTGAGCAGACCCGTGGTGTGAAAGACGCCGTTAAAGCCGCGCAGGAGCATGGCTTCGTAGATCCGCTGCGCCCGGTCAAAGCTGTTGACAAAGACCAGGCCCAGCATATTG
>DBDO01000244.1:0-362 GCA_002293605.1 Desulfovibrionaceae bacterium UBA930 | reverse complement strand
TGCACATAGCGATAGGTGAAAAGCAGCAGGAAGACAAGCTTGCCGGGAACATGCAGGGCTTCCAGGGCGGTGCCGATGCGGGGCGGGCCGATTCCGGCCACAAGCGTGATAAAGACCAGCAGGATGGCGTTGGCCTTAAGGCTCACCAGCAGGGCGAGGCGCAGACCGGGCTCGCTGAAGCGCAAGGGGCCGAGGGGGAAGGCGCTTGGCCCCTCCATGCTCAGGGGAACGGTCAGCCAGATAAAGAGGATGAAGCAGTTGGCCAGGGCAAGGCGCTTGACAAGCGGCCCCGGAGCCGATCTGGCCGCAAGGGGTAGCAGCAGGGCAAGGCAGAGGGCGGCCCCGGCGGCGCTCAGGCTTTG
>DBDO01000060.1 GCA_002293605.1 Desulfovibrionaceae bacterium UBA930 | reverse complement strand
TTTTCGAGGCGCAGGGTGTCGCGCGCGCCGAGGCCTGCGGGTTTCACGCGCGCGTCGGTCAGCAACAGTTCCCACAGGGCAAGCGCCTTTTCAGCGGGGCAGTATATTTCAACGCCGAGTTCCCCGGTATAGCCGGTGCGGCTTACCAGGAGCGGGGCATTATCAAAGGAGGCCTCCCTGGTAAAGCCGAAATAGGGGAGCCTGCGCCAGTTGCCGCCCGGCAGCACGCTGTCCAGCACATCGAAAGATTGCGGACCTTGCAGATCGAGCTTGGCCGTGTTGTCGGACAGGTCTTGCAGCACAAGGGCACCGGAAGAGGCGCTGATGCGATCCTGTATGATGCTGTAGTCTGAAGCGCGGCACCCGGCGTTGACCACGAGCATAAAGCTTTCGTCCTCAAGCCGGTATACAATGAGGTCGTCCAGAATGCCGCCCTCTTCGTTCAGCAAAAAGCCGTAGCGGCAGCGGCCGGGCTTGAGCGTGGCGATATTCACGGTCAGGGCGCGGCTCAAGGCCTCGGCAGCCCCCGCGCCTTCAAGAATAAATTCGCCCATGTGGCAGATGTCGAAGAGCCCGGCTTTTTCACGGGTATGCATGTGCTCGGCGATGATGCCCGTGGGGTACTGAATGGGCATGTTCCAGCCCGCAAAAGGGGCCATTTTCGCCCCCTGGGCCGTATGCCAGGCAGACAAAGGCGTTTTAAAAAGCGCTGTCATTTCCGACTCCTTGACTATTATGAAGAAATCCGCATCAGGCGCTTAAGGCCGAAAGCTGGGCCGCGCGCGGCCGCTCTTTTTCGGCCCGCAACCTGCGAATGGCCTTGAAGTCATCCAGCAAGGCCACGAGTTTACCGTAATTACGCTTAATCTCCAAACCTTTTTGCGTAAGCCCGTCATCGCCCTTTTCGATGTACTTGCGGATCAGGTAGCGGTCGTTCAGCATGGATTCGCCTATGGCAATGACCGTGCCCACCAGGGAATCGAAATAGTCAACGATCTCGAACTTGAGCGAATGCAGCAGCCGGACCGACTCTTCCAGCATCTGGCCGTAGCTTATGCGCACGCCTTTTTGCTCGCGCTGGCGCAAGCCTTCCAGCAGATGGACCTTACGGGCCTGCGCGATATAGCTATAGCGGCTTTTCACCTCCAGGTACAAATCGTTCAGGCCCCTGAAGCGCTCCTCTTTTTCCGGAGAAAAGAGATAGCTGTCCAATACCTTGTCTATGTTGGCGAAAAACTCGTCGCTGTAGCCGATGATTCTGCGCTGATGCTTGGAAAGCCAGGCAGAGAGGAATTTCAGGCGCTTTTCCTCGCTATCGGTATTTTCGACAATTTCGTTGCGCCGGTAAGCGATGCGCCCTGTGTGCTCGCCCCGGACAATGTCGTTGAGGCGCAAAAACATGTTGGAGCTGTCCCGTATCAGTCCCGGCAGTTGGAGAATGGCCCCGGTGAGCGGGTGTATGACCCCGGTGCTTTCCATGGAAAGTGCCCGCTCCTGGCGCACGTTGTCCGGGCAGTATTTATGCTG
The DNA here is from genome assembly GCA_002293605.1 of Desulfovibrionaceae bacterium UBA930. Lineage (GTDB taxonomy): Bacteria > Desulfobacterota > Desulfovibrionia > Desulfovibrionales > Desulfovibrionaceae > Frigididesulfovibrio. The sequence continues at coordinate 1,809 of DBDO01000060.1, read as the reverse complement.
CCGGTAGTGCACCTGCAAAATGACCACGGCCCGCTCCGGATCCAGCATAAAGCCCCCGTCGCGCAGGCGGGCGAGGTATTCTTCCGGCGCGTCCTCAAGTTTGACCAGGGCGATTTTATCCACATGCGGGTAAGGCGCGCTGCCGCCCTCCGACCACATGGTGCTTAAGGTGCGGTCAGATTGCCCCAGGGTGCGGATCAAAAAGCGCTCGCCCATTTTATGCAGCCGCCGGGCAAACAGGGCGGCGGATGTGCGCCGCTCCGAAGTGACCGGGTAGCCGTACAGCTCCATCAGGTGCTGCAGCACGAAGTTTCGGTTTTCCTCGTATGAGTCGTGGTCTTCCAGCAGGAATTTGCCGATGCGCAGGCCGTAGCGCTTGACCTCGGTATCCAGATCCGAAGGAAAGGAAGCATACACCCCGGCCAGATAAAAAGAGCTGTGCCCCGGCTGGCCGTGCAGGCCCAGCACCTGGGCCCGGTCCATGCTCATGAGAAAGGGCATGAGGGCGGGATAGTGCTGCAGGTCCGTTACATCTGTTCTGTCAAAGCGCAGTTGAAAATGCTCGTGCAGGGCCCTGGGAAGGCGCGATTGCATCACGGCGGCGTTGCGGGTCATAAATTGCTGGGCCACATCGGCGCGCAAGTGATCGCCCACGGGCTTTAAGAGATCAAACTGGAACACTTCGGAAAAATAGCGGATGGGTCTGGCAAAGGCGGCCATGCTGAAACAGGGCAGTTTTTTGTGCTCCCAGGGGTCCACCTCAAAAGAGGGCATGAGCTCGCGCGTTTCAACCAGGGGGTAATCCGCAAGCTCCCCATAGGCCTTTACCAGGCCATACTTGATGTGCGCAAGGTCGAGAAAGCGGCGCAGAGAGGCCAGCGTGTGCAAGCGCGGACCAGTGGCAAGAGTCCAGGCGTCAGCCCAGGCGATGTCCGCCTGGGTGAAGAGTTTTTTCCAGTCGAAAGCCATAGAGACTACGCCTCATAAAGGGTCTGCTTACGGCAAGAATGGTAGGGGATTTCACAGGAAAATGCGAGTGAAAAGTGCGCGGGGCGGTTCAGGGGATATGCCGCATGGCTTCTTGCGCGGCTCGGGCGATGAAGCCCGAGCGGGTCAGGCCTGCGGCTTTGGCGGCCTTGTCAATGCGCCTTCGCAGATAAACGGGCATGGTGATGTTGACGGGAACGGCCCTGTTCTCCAAAAAAGAAAAATCAATGTCTGCCAGCATGAGTATACCGTCACGCGCGGCTTCGCTCTGGGCCACGCTTTCAAAGGATGCGGGAACGGGAGGCTCAAACTCCTCTCCTTCCGCCCAGAGTTCAACCGCCTCCTGAATATTCGCAGGCAAATCCTCCCAGTTGTCCGCGCCGGAAAACACCTCCGGAAAATCCGGCAGGGTCACGCCGTAGGCGCTGCCTGCCTCTTTGTGGATGATGGCCAGATATTTCATATGCATTCCTTTGGCGGGGAAAAGCCCCATCAGAATATAATACCTGCTTGCTTTTCTATGGCCCGAAGGGTTCCTGGGGGCAAATCCTTTTGGGGAGTCGGTACTATGGTCGTTCTTCCATCCGGGTGCCGCATTTTCACATGAGAGCCTTTTGGGCTTACTTTTACAAAGCCTTCTTGCCTGAGACGCGCAAGCACTTCTTTGCTGCCCATGATTTTTTATACCCAGAGGCCTTGCGGGCGTCAAGAAACAATGCGCATCATACGCATTAGCTTTTGGCGCCCGCGCCCCAGGTAAGCCCCGCACCAAAGGTGGTCGCCAGTATGCGCTCGCCAGGACCTATCGCGCCCTGGTCCAGG
>DBDO01000059.1:4923-5133 GCA_002293605.1 Desulfovibrionaceae bacterium UBA930 | reverse complement strand
GCGGCGGCGGATTTCAATTCAGGCAGTTGCAGCATGGTTATTCCTGTATTTCATGTTTCGTACTCTATAGACCAAGATTGGAAAAAGCGCCAGAGCGACCATGAGCAGTTCCGGCACAGGGCGCAAACGGTGATACAGCGTTATGTCGCGGCAGGGAGCGGCCTTTGCGGCCAACGTGCCCTCCACGAACTGTCCATCCAGGCGCTTAGT
>DBDO01000059.1:0-4858 GCA_002293605.1 Desulfovibrionaceae bacterium UBA930 | reverse complement strand
AAGGGCGCGGAACTTTTTCTGAACCAGCCGTCATTGCTGATGTTGACGAGAATTTCCGCCCCTTGTGCCGTCCGCTCCTGGGCAAGCGCCGGGAAGATGGCCTCATAACAGATCAGCGCCCCCAGCAGCAGGGGCCCTTCGCTGCCGCGTNNCACAGCAGCTCGTTGCCCGCGCCCGGCGCGAAATTCATGCCTTGCAGGATATCGCGCAAAAAGGGAATATCTGCGCTCAAGGGCGTATACTCTCCAAAGGGAACCAGGTGTTCCTTGTCATACACGCCCGTTTCCGCGCCGGAAGGCGCAAGCAGGTGCAGCCGGTTGGTGAGCGCGCTCCCGCCGGGGCTTCGTCTCAGATGCGGCGCGCCAAAGCCCAGGTAGAGCCCCCTGTTGCGGGCGAAAGCGCGCATGCTCGCCGCATAGTCATGCTGAAGATAAAAGTGAAAGGGCATGGCCGTTTCCGGCCACAGCACGAGATCCGGCCCCGAACCGGACCGGGAAGCGTCATAGGCGCGCAAGGCCTTTTCGCTCAAGGCCAGGTAGTGGTCCAGGGTGGCCTTTTGAAAGGAAGGTTCCCATTTAATGCTCTGATCAATATTGCCCTGCACCATAATCAGGGAAAAGGGCGAACGGCCCTCCTCTTCCATTGGCAAGGACAGACGCACCAGGCCATAGCCGGGCAAGAGCGAAAGAGCGAACAGGGCCGCAATAATGGCGATAACGCGGGAAGATCCCCGCTCAAGCAGGGCAGCGGCTGCGAAAAAGGCGGAAGTGGCAAAAAGGGCGCTCAGGCCGTAAGCGCCAGTAAAAGAGGCAGCCTGCACCCACTCGGGCCAGAAAGCAAAGGCCGTGCTCAAACAGAGCCAGGGAAAACCGGTGAACAGCCAGCCGCACAGAACCTCATAGCCCCCGTACCCCAGCCCGCCGATCACGCAGGCGCAAAGCACCGGGAAACGACCCTTGGCTCCCAATAAAGAAGAACTGCGCAAGACATAAAGGCCGAGAGCGGCCAGGGCATTGAACAGGGCCAGATAGGCAAAAAGCGGCAATACGCAAAAAGCGGCCAGAAAAAGAGGCAGGCCCGCCACATCGCGCATGGGAAAAACCAGCCAGTACAGCGCTGCGCCGTTGCCACACAGACCGAGAAGCCAGCCGCGCCAAAAGGCCTGCTTTCCCCTGCTCGCGGTCGCGGCCAGCAGATAAAGGGAAAAGGGAAAGAGCAGGGCCAGCGGGGGAAGATGCAAGACCGGACCCGGCAGCCCGAAAAAAAGCCCGACCGCGCCCAGGGCGATCAGAAAAAAGGGGAGGGCCCACCCTCCGGCAGGCTTGCCATACGCGAGCACGGGCATTCAGGCCTTTACGCCCAAAGCGTCAGGCCTGTGCGCCGGGCCTTGCGTCCCGTGGGAGTCTGCCGCATCGCCTTTTTCGCTTTTTGCGGAGTGGGACGCGCCGGGCCTGTACACACGCACGGAGCGAATCTGCTTGGCATCGGCATCGGCAATGACAAAGGAAAAACCGCCAAGTTCCTCAAGCGCAAAACTCTCGCCCTTTGCCGGAACACGGCCCGCAAGGTGGGTAAGGTAACCGCCCAGGGTATCCACTTCATCCGAAGTGATTTTCACGCCCAGGCTCTCTTCCAGATCGTCAAGATAGGCGCGCCCGGCAATCAGATAGCTGCCGTCCGGCTGCAAGGCGATTTCCTCTTCTCTGGGGGCATCGTGTTCATCTTCAATGTCGCCCACAATCTGCTCGATAACGTCCTCAATGGTGACCAGACCGGTAGTGCCGCCGTATTCGTCAAGAATAACGGCAAGATGTAGCTTAAGCGTGCGAAATTCCTGCAACAAATCGAGCACATTTTTCGTTTCGGGAACAAAGAAGGGGTCGCGCATGATCCGTGCCGCAGAAAGGCCCTGCTCCGCAGGGTCGAGCATATGCTCAAGCAGATCCTTGGCATGCACGATGCCTATGATATTGTCCCGGTTGCCGGAAAAAATGGGAATGCGGGAATGCCCTGTGGCCACAATCTGTTCGGCCACCTGCCGGATGCTGTTTTCCTCCGGAGCGCAGGCAATGTCGGTGCGCGGGGTCATGATGTCCTGTACCTGGAGTTCGTCAAGGGTAAGCACGCTCAGCAGCATGGAACCCTCTTCCTTGTCCAGTTCCCCCTCCTCACTGGCTTCGCGAATGGCCTGCTCCACCGTGTCTGTCGCAGCGTGCCGCGCATGAAACAGTCTGCTCAGGCGCCGCCATATACTGCTGCTGTCGGAAACATCGTCCAAGAGAATCCTCCCTCTGTATAGTATGTATAAAATAGCCGACTCGCCACAGCAGTCAGCTTGCTATGCATGTATTTATATACGTATAAACTGCTTTCTAAATAGGTGTTACCCGGAACATTTCCAGATGGCGGCGCATAATCCAGTTGCCCAGCACTTCGACTTCGTGGGAAGAAGACAGTCGCAGCCACTCAATGCCCGCGCCCTTTTCCTCAACAGCGCCCTCGGGCGTTTCCTTGGGCCTAGCCCAGGACAAGAATTGCACTCCAAGATGCATGCTGCGTACCGCATGCTCTATCCAGGCATTCTGAATGCGGCACTGCATCCAGAAACGTAAGTGCTTCTTCTGTTCGGGAATCCGCAGATCCAGCATCAGCAAAAGACGTTCGGCAGCTGAAAACTCCAGTTCAAAGGCCCGCAAAATGGTATTGGGGATGGTGATGCGCGCGCCGCCCGCCGAAATATCCGTCACCTGGAACTGTTCCATGCGTCCGGGGAGAAAAAGCAGCCGAGGTTTGGGCCAGCTTGTAATTTCAAGCAGATCCTTTGCCTGGGGCATGCTCTCGCCACACCACAGGGCCGCTCCGAGAAGAAGTTCCTTGGGCGGCGCAATACGCAAAAAGGCGCGTTTCTGCCGATTTTCCAGGGCGTCCGGAATGGGCAGAATCAACTGACAAATGCCCTGCCGCGGCAAATGAATGCCGGAGACGTGCGAGGTAAAGGTGTAGTAGGTGAAATCCTGATTTGCGACCAGGGTGCGAAAAAACACCGTGGCCGGGCGACCAATCCATTGATCCGAGAGGCTTTGCACCCCGTTTGCCTCCAGGGTCAGGGAATCGCGGCCCAGATATTCGGGCGCGCAGCGCAAGGTGGGGCGGTGCTGTGTGCCATCGGCGTGAAACTGTATCTCAAAAGGACGGCGCTGATCAAAGGCGCTGCGCAAAATACCGCGTATGGCGCGGACTTCGGTAATGGTTCCAAAGGGGCTGTAGCGTACGCGTCGGCCTCTGGCGGCCTTGAGCGCAATAAAAAAAAGCAGCAGCAACGCGACCGCCCCCAGACCCCAAAGCCAGTCGCTGATAGCCTCGAAATCAAAACTGCGCGTAAAAAAACTCTCCTGGATCGAGGAAAGGACGGTAACGGGAGTAACGCGTACCGGAGGTTCCGCAGCGGCTGTAATGATAACGGAGAACATCTTCTCCGCAACTTAGCGCTGTCGGAATAAAAATACAACGGGAAAATGGTGGAAAGCGGTCCGTCCCCCTAATGCTCCAATTGCATGTCCCGCTTTTTCAGATGTATTTCAAGGCAGGTGATGGTAGCTGGAGTAAGGCCGGGGATGCGCGCGGCCTGTCCGAGGGTGCGGGGCCGTATCGCACTCAGCTTTTCCCTGGCTTCGCTTGTCAGACCGGCAACGCCGGAGTAATCCAGATCCTCCGGCAGGGCCCTATGCTCGGCCCCGGCTGTGCGCAGGGCAGCTTCCTGCTGCCGGGCCACATAGCCCTCATAACGAAAATGGGTTTCCGCTTCCGCGCGGATATCCTCCGGAAAGTCCAGCAACTGCGGCCAGAGTTCGGCCAAATCGTCCTGACTGACGCCGGGGCGGCGCAAAAGCTCGCCCACGGGCATGGCATTGGCCGGGGCATTTTCCCCACGGGCGGCGAAAAAATCACGCAGCCTGGCGTTCGGACTGATTCGTTCTTCGCGCAAGCCCTGCATAAGCTTTTGCAGATCATCGCGGCGATCTTGAAACAAGGCCCAGTGCGCATCAGAAACCAGACCGTGACGGCGACCCAGGGGCGTCAGCCGGGCATCGGCGTTGCTTTCGCGCAGGAGCAGCCTGTGCTCCGCCCTGGAGGTGAACATGCGGTAGGGCTCGTTCGTGCCCCTGGTGACGAGGTCGTCCACCAGCACGGCCATATAGGCCTCATCGCGCCCCGGCAGAAAAGGCTCTTCGCCCTTGAGCCTGGCCGCGATATTGAGGGCCGCCCACAGTCCCTGAGCCGCCGCCTCCTCATAGCCGGAGGTGCCGTTGATCTGTCCGGCGCACCAGAGTCCGGGCAGGGCTTTGACCTCCAGAGTCGGGGCAAGCTGGGTCGGAGGGACCATATCATAGGCAATGGCGTACCCGGGCCTGACCACATGGCAGCGTTCAAGACCGGGAATGCTGTGCAAAAGCGCTATCTGCACGTCCAGCGGCAGACCTGTGGGAATATTGTTCGGATAGGTTTCCGGATTGTCCACGCCTTCAGGCTCGACAAAAACCTGGTGCCGCTCCTTGTCCGGAAAGCGGGCGATCTTGTCTTCAATGGCCGGGCAATAGCGGGGACCGGCGGCAGCAATGTCCCCGTTGTACATGGGGGAGCGTTCCAGGGCCTTGCGGATGATTTCGTGCGTGCGCTCGTTGGTCCAGGTAAGGTGGCAAAGCTGCTGCGGCAGGCGCGGCCCCTCCCCGCGCAGGGAAAACCGCGGGGTCGGGCTGTCGCCGGGCTGCGGGGTCATTTTGCTGAAGTCGATGCTGGAGGTCAAAAGCCGCGGGGTGGTGCAGGTCATAAAGCGCCCAAGGCTGAGGCCGAGCCTGCG
>DBDO01000079.1:1127-3696 GCA_002293605.1 Desulfovibrionaceae bacterium UBA930 | reverse complement strand
CGACTTGCATGTGTTAGGCACGCCGCCAGCGTTCAATCTGAGCCAGAATCAAACTCTCCAGTTAATTATACCGAAGAATTGACCTTCTCGATCAACTCTAGCTGAATCTCTTCAATCCTCTCACTCTTCACTTGTCAAAGAACCGAAATGCCACAAGCGTGGCATTGTTTGCCGACACCGGAAGCCATGCTTCCGGCACGACCCTCCCGCCGCAAAGTGTTTCTCTCTCGTGCGGGAAGAGAACTATGCGGCAGACCCGCGCTTTAGTCAAGCCTTTTTTTTACAAAACTGTAAAAAAACTGAAAACTCCCTTCTCCTTAGGCCCAGGACCCCTGTGCGGGAAGGCTCTGCGGGAAAGCCTCTTTTCGGCAGAGCCTTCCCGCAGAAGGCCTTGCAAAGGGGCCTCTACTCCCCTTCGCTAAACTGCTCGGCAATGGCCGAAAAGCTGCCCTTGACCATGCTGAAGGCGGCCACCACGTCCGGGTCGAAATGCGTGCCCGAGCCGGATTCTATGGTTTTCGCGGCGTCTTCGTGCGACATGGCGTCTTTATAAATGCGTTTGGTAATCAGGGCGTCATAGACATCGGCAATGGCCATCAGGCGCGCGGACAGGGGAATGGCTTCTCCGACCAGCCCCTCCGGATAGCCGCTCCCATCCCATTTTTCATGATGCGAGTAGGCTATGTCGCGGGCCGTGAGCAGAAAGCTTTCCGGCGCTTCCATGCTTTTTTCCGCAGCAATGATGGCATCGCGCCCGTAAAGGGTATGGCGCTTCATTTCTTCAAATTCTTCAAGGGTCAGGCGTCCGGGCTTGAGCAGGATGCGATCCGGTACGCCTACTTTTCCGATATCGTGCAGGGGCGCTGTTTTGTACAGAATGCCTATGGTCTCGTCCGGAAGGGCCGCGCGGTACTTTTCCTGCTTTTGCAGGCAAAGGGCCAGTTCCCGCACGTAGTGCTGAGTTCTGCGGATATGATGCCCCGTGTCGTTATCCCGCGTTTCCGCGAGCGAGGCCATAGCGATGATGATGGCGTCCTGCAGGGCGGCAAGCTGCCTGGTGCGGGCCTCAACCTGTTCTTCCAGCACTTCGTTCTGCTGTTCCAGCACCTTGCGGGCATCGCGCAGGGCCAGATGGGTATGCACCCTGGCCATGAGCACCGGGGGCACAACGGGTTTGGCGATATAATCCACCGCGCCCAGTTCAAAGCCCTTTGTCTCATCGCCTTCCTGGGTTTTCGCCGTCAGAAAGATTACGGGAATATGCCTGGTGGCCGGATCGGCCTTGAGCCTGCGGCAGACTTCGTAGCCGTCCATTTCCGGCATCATGATGTCAAGCAGGATAAGGTCGGGGTGGGGCTCGGTCCGGGCGATTTTAAGTGCCCTTTCCCCGCTGGTGGCGATCTTGTTCCTGTACAGATCGCCGAGCAGGGCGCAGAGCACCGTGATGTTGTCAGGCGTATCATCTACGACAAGAATGGTCGGCTTGGTGGGGAGGGCTTGTTCCATAGATAAAAGCCTCTGCTATTTGGAGAGGCGTGCTTTATACGAGCGCCCCTTTGCTAGGCAGTGTCGTCACAAGTGTCTTTTTGCCCTCGGCTGCGTCAGATTTCGCCTTTTCTTCCGGTCGAGTACCGTAAGAGTACACTNNCATAAAAGGCTCATCTTCCTTGCCAGAGAACAAAAATCCATCTCGTGACAACGCTGCCTACGGAAACAGAAAGTGCCGGGTGCAGGGACTTGCCGTCCCTGCCGGAGGGGCCTGGGGAGGCAGGGCCTCCCCGATACAATACGCTCCCCCCTGAGCTGCCGTTTACCAGTTGATTCCCAGAAGTTCAAAATGCGCGCGCGGGTGGGCGCAGGCGGCGCAAAGGCCGGGGGCTTCCGGGCCTTCGTGGATATAGCCACAGTTTCTGCAGCGCCAGCTTACTTTTTCGGGACGCGAGAACACGCGCCCTTCCTTGATGTTTTTGGCAAAGTCGAGATAGCGGCGCTCGTGAAAGGCCTCGGCCACGGCAATGGCGCGCATGACGGACGCGATTTCGGCAAAGCCTTCTTTATCCGCCACAGCCGCGAACTGGGGATACATTTCCGTATATTCGTGATGTTCGCCCGCAGCCGCGTTGATCAGGTTTGTCCGCGTATCCGCGATGACGCCTGCGGGAAAGGCGGCGGTAATCTCCAGTTCCCCGCCCTCAAGGAATTTGAACAGCCGTTTGGCATGCTCTTTTTCCTGATCGCCGGTTTCCGCAAAGATATCGGAAACCTGGACAAAGCCTTCTTTTTTCGCGGCACCCGCAAAATAGGTGTAGCGGTTGCGGGCCTGGGATTCGCCTGAAAAGGCAATGAGAATATTTTTTTCCGTCTGCGTTCCTTTCAATGACTTCATGGGGGCTCTCTCCTTAGGCTGATGATAGTGGCACTGTGCCTGTAAGATACAGTACCACACAGCATATAAGAAATATCCCGATTTCGCCAGCACAATTCTTGATACAGCGGCTCAAGGCCTTATCCCGGGAAAGCGCTGCCTCCCTGAGCCCGCAGACCTCAGGAAACGCTGATTTATTCCCTT
>DBDO01000079.1:0-1074 GCA_002293605.1 Desulfovibrionaceae bacterium UBA930 | reverse complement strand
TTCCTCAAAGCACAGTAATCAGTGTTTCCCTCAGTTATCGGAAGCACTGTTCAGTGCCCGCAGGTCCGCGCTTACCACCCCTTCCATACGTTCGGACTCCATAAACATGGAGTAGAGCAGCAGCAGGGTGGCGTTGCTCTGCTCGGAGTTCGCGCACAAATCGCGCAGATCGTCCTCCTGCACCGTTTCCAGCAGTCTGTCGGCAAAAAGCCCGGCCCATTTCGCATACAGGGAGGGCGGCAGTTCCGGCGCAAGGGAGGCCATGTCCGCAAGTTTTTGCCCTTCCAGGCCGGGAAGGGAGACGGCCAGCACCTCCCGCAGGGCCTCGGCGCGCCGCTCTCCGGAAAGCGAGAGCCGCGACATGACCCTGGCTGTGATAAAGGCGTGCATCTGCTCCGCAGTAGTATTGGATGCGCTCATACTATCCCCCTCTCTTTTGAAAAATAGGCTTTTGCCAGACGCAAAAGCTGCGGCGCGGCGGCCTGTGCCGAGGGGGCCTCGGCAAGGCCCTCAAAAGCCCTGCCGCGCAGTTGCTTTTCATAGGCTTTATCGTAGTAGTCCAGTAAAATCGCCGCAAGACCGGGCAGATCCCCGCTCTCGATACAGACCCGGCCCTCTTTGTGCGCAAGCCCGCCCAGGCGTTTTTTGATGCGATCAAGGCAGGCCGCCATATCTTCCGGTGCCATGCCGCCGTATTCCGCCAGCACCCTGGCGAGGCGGGCCTGCCGGGGCGTTTGCAGCACAAAGAGCGGTGCCGCGCGCAGTTGCAGAAAAAAGGAACGCGGCAGATTGACCCTGCCAAGGTTCTCGCTTTCGTCCTCCACCCAGATGGGCAGGGCCGGATCGCAGCGCTCCAGCGCAAACGCCAGACGGTTCTCAAAGTGCTCGCAACTGGGCTGGGGCTGGTCCGCCAAGGCCCCGAAGGCGGAGCCGCGATGCCTGGCCAGCCCTTCCAGATCCACCACCTGGGCCCCGAGCAGGGCCATATGGTGCAAGGCCTCGGTCTTGCCCGAGCCGGTCTGGCCCCCCAGCACCCGCAGCGCGCGCGGCTGCTCAAAACACCGCAAGACAAAA
>DBDO01000078.1 GCA_002293605.1 Desulfovibrionaceae bacterium UBA930 | reverse complement strand
CGTGCCATCCTGGCACGCACTTCCCATTCCAGATAAAAATCAAGGCAATTTTTATCTGGAATGGGAATAACATACAAAGCGAGACCTTCATGCATCTTCTCTCCGCATCCATGACTGACAAAGTAGGCAAAGGCTCCATGATCCGCCGCATGTTCGAAGCGGGCATTGCCTTGAAGAAACAATACGGCGAAGACGCGGTCTGCGATTTCAGCCTGGGCAATCCGGATCTGCCCCCGCCTCCTGCCGTGGCCCAGGGCATGCGCGAGTTGGCGGATCGCCTGGACAGGCCCTATGCCCTGGGCTATATGCCCAATGGCGGCTTCCCCTGGGCCAGGGAGGAACTGGCCGCCCATCTCACGCAGGAACAAGGGGTGCAGCTCTGCGGGGAGGACGTAATCCTTACCTGCGGGGCCGCTGGCGGCCTGAACGTGGCGCTCAAGGCCATTCTCGACCCCGGCGATGAAGTGCTCGCCCCGGCCCCCTGCTTCGTGGAGTACGGCTTTTATGTGAGCAACCACGGCGGACTTTTCAAAACCGTGCCCACCATGCCCGAAAGCTTCAGCCTTGATCTCGCGGCCCTGGAAGCGGCCCTGAACGAACGCACCAGGGCTGTGATCATCAATTCGCCCAATAACCCCACCGGCCAGGTCTATTCCAAAAGCGAACTGCACGCTCTGTGCGCACTGCTGCAGGAAAAATCGCGGGCCGCAGGCCGCCCGATCTTTTTGCTCTGCGATGAGCCCTACCGCTTTTTGACCTATGACGGGGTCCTTGTCCCCTCCTTGCTGCCCCTGTATCCCTATACCATTGTGGCCAGTTCCTTTTCCAAAAACCTCTCCCTGCCCGGCGAGCGGGTAGGCTATCTGGCCCTGTCCCCTCTGCTGGAAGGCCGGGATCAGCTCATGGCCGGGCTTGTTCTGGCCAACCGCACGCTCGGTTTTGTGAACCCACCGGTAGTAGGGCAGTTTTTGATGCGCGCGGGGCTTGGCTCGGCCGTGGATGTCACGGTCTACACGCGGCGCAGAAACGCCATGGCCGAAGTACTGCGCGAAGCCGGGTATGACTTTTCCCTGCCAAAGGGCGCGTTTTACTTCTTTCCCAAAGCGCCCGGCAAAGACGACGCGGCCTTTGTGGAAAAACTGGCCAGGGAGCTGGTGCTCGCCGTGCCCGGCTCCGGCTTTGCCGGGCCGGGGCATTTCCGCCTGGCCTTTTGCGTGGATGAAAGCGTTATTTACAGGGCTGCGCCGGGCCTGAAAAAGGCCATCGGCAAATAAAGCCCCGGTTGACGCAAGGGCACGGAGCGGATACACTTACACTTTGCTACCTTTAAGGCAACGCTCTGTGCCTTTTCATGCTTCAAGGCAGTGCCGGATAACCCGCAGGAGCCGCATATGGACAGCAAGCCATACTCCGCAACAGGGACAACAGCTCGGAACGCGCCCAAGAAGGAAGAAAACAAACGTCAATATCTGCGCCTTCCTCGTCCGTACCGGGTGCAGGCCCGCGAACTGGTCTTCCCCATAGCCAAGGATCCCCTGCTGGACGTTGCCTGCAACGACATCAGCAAGGGCGGACTGTGCGTTGAATCGCGCTCGCCCCTGCCTGTGGGAACCCGGCTGCATATCACCGTGCACATCCCGCTGCTGAACAAATTTTCCAGTGGCTTTTTCAAAGTCTATGAAAATGACGCGGATCAATACTTTCAGGCTATCGCCGATGTGGCCTGGGTCAGGGCCAGCAGCGGCATGCACCTGATGGGATTGCGCTTTGTCAATGCCGATGAGGAGCAATGCCGCTCTCTGGGCAAGCTTGTGGAGGATGCCTTCCGAACTATGGCTAAATCTTAAGGCAATGCCTATTAATCAGTGTTTCCTCCTTAAGCGGTTACGGATATCCTTTCGCCAAGCCCGCCAAGGTCGCCCGCACCGCCCAGCCCTGCTGTTCCCGCAGCGCCTCCTGAACCGCCACTTTTTTTCGCTTCTTCCAGGAGCTTGTTGTTGAGCAAAAGCAACTGCTGAGTCAGCATGGTGATTTCCTTCTGGATCGCCTCTGCCTCGGCATTACCGACAAGAGCGGACAGTGCAGCCCTCATTGCCGCCTCTGCGGGGTCGCCTTCCTGCTTGGCCGGATCAGTCTGCCCGTCCTGGCTCTGCACAGCTGCCAGGCGTGCTTTGGCTTCCTGCAATTTTTTCTGCACCTCTTTAATTTGTTCCTTGATCTGCTGGAGAGGGTCGCTGCCCGAGCCTTCCTCGCCCTGCGGCCGGGGCATTGTCCCCACCCTTGCTTCTTCTTTTTTGTCTTCGGCAGTCCTGGTCCCGGAGGCTTCAGCCAGTTCCCGCGCTTCTGCGGAGATGCTAACGGTGTCGCCACTCCCTTGTTCCTGATCGGAGGCAGGGCCTTGCTGCGAAAGAAGGCCTTGCGCCGCGCCGCTCTCTACCGCTTCCTTGAGGCTCTCTTTTTCGTACTGGACAAGAGGAGCGATGCTGCTTCCGCTATCCGGCGGAACACTGCTGATCATGTGTTTACTCCCTGCTTCTCTAGAGAAAATTTACATTGAAAATGTATATTTACTCTGCAAGTATTTGTTCACAAATCCTTGCCGCGAGATACTTGTAGGCGGGCTTTGCCCGCCGTTACGCAAGTATCTCAAAGTGAAACTGCTATAAAAGATTCTACCCCTTGCCGCGCACGACAATCCCCTTGCCGCTAAAAGCCGCCTCCAGGGCGGATATGTCGTCCTCTTTCCTTTTCTCGGCGAGCCTTTCGATAAGCGACTCCGTATGCGAGGGAAAGGGCTTGTTCATCTCTATCAAGGTTTTCCCCATAAGGGCGGCGTACTCGCTGCTCTGGGTATAGGCCGGGGCCGAGACAGCCTTGCCCAGCTCCACCAGCCCCTCTGCCGTGGACTGTACTGCCGTGGATCGTACCGAATCACTCATAGATCCCCCATCATGTTCGCGGTTGCCAAAGCCCATTACTCAGCGCTGCCTTCATTTCCCCAAGGCGAGAAAAGGCCAAAAAGCGGAGGTTGGAAGCTCACTTTTCTTATCGGCCATGCCTGCAAAGTCCTTTAGGGCGCTATTAGGGAAACGCTGATGTATTCCCTTTGGCGGCGTTGCTCGGTTTTTCCCTCCGGGGACAGGACCATCGATCCAGCCCCCATCGGGAAAGATCCTCGCGCCTTGCCAAATGAAATAACTACGCGTTTCCCAAAAGCTCATTAATTAGTGCTTCCTTAAAAATCGGCTTTTCCCTCCCCCGCCCCCCTACCTTTGGGTGCCATTGCGCGCCGGAACGCAATGGTGTACAGAAGCTCTTTTATCAGCAAAAAAGGACGACAGCCATGAATAAACATATTGTGCTCCTGCCGGGTGACGGCATCGGCCCCGAGGTTGTGGCCCAGGCCCTCAAAGTCTTGCGCGCCGTTGAAAAACGTTTCGGCCTTTCCTTCAGCACCGAAGAGGCCCTTATGGGCGGCTGCGCCATTGACGCCACGGGCGAGCCCCTGCCCGAAGCCACGCTTGAAGCCTGCAAAAAGGCCGATGCCGTGCTGCTCGGCGCTGTGGGCGGCCCCAAGTGGGACAATCTGCCCAAACGCCCGGAAGCGGGCCTGCTCGGCATTCGCAAGGCCCTGGGCCTGTTTGCCAACCTGCGCCCGGCTGTCGTGTTCCCGGAACTCGCCTCCCTGTCCTGCCTCAAGCCGGAACTGGTGGAAAAGGGCGTGGACATCCTGGTGGTGCGTGAACTCACAGGCGGCATCTATTTTGGAAAACCCGCCGGGGAAGAACTGCGCGAAGGTCTGCGCTGCGGCTTCAACACCATGATCTATAATGAAGACGAGGTACGCCGCATCGCTCGCGTGGCCTTTGCCGCCGCGCGCGGCCGTAAAAAGCGGCTCTGCTCCGTGGACAAGGCCAATGTGCTTGAGGTGAGCCGCCTGTGGCGCAAGGTGATTGTTGAAACGCACGCGGAATTTCCGGATGTCGAGCTTTCCCACATGTATGTGGACAACTGCGCCATGCAGCTTATTATCAACCCGGCCCAATTCGATGTTATCGTGACCGGCAACCTCTTTGGCGACATCCTCTCCGATGAAGCCGCTGCCGTGGCCGGTTCTCTCGGCATGCTGCCCTCGGCCTCCCTTTCCGGCACCGCAGCCCAGGGCGGCACCGGCCTGTACGAACCCATTCACGGTTCCGCCCCGGATATCGCCGGGCAGAACAAGGCCAACCCCCTGGCCACCATCCTTTCCCTGGCCATGATGCTGCGTCTTTCCTTTGCCATGAACGAGGCGGCGGATGCCGTGGAACATGCCGTGCGCGAAGTGCTGCGGGAAGGCAGACGCACCGGCGATATCGCCCGTGCCGGCTTGCAGGGCGAGATTGTCGGCTGCTCCATGATGGGCGATCTGGTCGCCGCGAAAATATAAAGGACGGCACTGCATGACTGACAGGCCAAGCGTTGTCACCCGTTTCGCGCCCAGTCCCACCGGGCACTTGCATATAGGCGGCGCGCGCACTGCCATTTTCTGCTGGCTGCTGGCCCGCCATTTCGGCGGTCGCTTTGTGCTGCGCATTGAAGATACGGACACTTTGCGCTCCAAACAGGAATATACCGACTCCATCCTGGCCTCCATGCGCTGGCTCGGCCTGGACTGGGACGGCGAGCCCCTATACCAGACCCAGCGCTTTGACCTGTACAACCAGTATATCGACCGCCTGCTGGCCGAAGGGCATGCCTACTGGTGCGAATGCACGCCCGAAGAGGTGGAGGCCATGCGCGAAAAGGCGCGGGCCGAAGGCAAAAAGCCGCGTTACGATGGGCGCTGCCGCTGCCGAGAACTGGGACCGGGACCGGGCCGGGTGGTGCGCCTGAAAGCCCCCCAGGAGGGCGTGGTGGCCTTTGACGATATCGTCAAAGGACGCGTGGCTTTCGAAGCCGGAGAGCTGGACGACATGATCCTGCGCCGGGCCGATGGCGCGCCCACCTATAACTTCGCCGTGGTTGTGGATGACATGACCATGAACATCAGCCATGTGCTGCGCGGCGATGACCATGTGAACAACACCCCCCGTCAGGTGCTGATCTATAAGGCTCTCGGCGCAAAGCTCCCGGTATTCGGGCATGTGCCCATGATCCTCGGACCGGACCGCCAGAAGCTCTCCAAACGGCACGGGGCCAAGGCCGTTATCGAGTATGAAAAAGACGGCCTGCTGCCCGAGGCCCTGGTCAACTACCTGGTGCGTCTGGGCTGGAGCCACGGCGATCAGGAACTCTTCACCCGTGAAGAGATGGTAGGCTTTTTTGACGGCCATAACCTGAACAGCGCGCCCGCCGCCTTTGATCCGGAAAAGCTGCTCTGGGTCAACGCCCAGCACCTGCGGGGCACCAGCCCCGAGGCCCTGCTGCCCCGGCTTGCGCCCTTTCTGGCCGATGCGGGTCTGCCCGATGCCGACAGCGCGCTGCTCCTTCGCTGCATTCCCCTGGTGCAGCCCAGGGCGAACAGCCTTGGCGACATG
>DBDO01000080.1:7911-10805 GCA_002293605.1 Desulfovibrionaceae bacterium UBA930 | reverse complement strand
CAGCCGCCAGCGCCCTGTTCTTCGCCTGGGCGCACATTGTCTTTGTCGATGGCTTTGCCATGCTTGCCACAGCCCTGGGCGGCCTGCTGCTGGCCCGAACATACCTTGGGGCGCGCGCCAGGCCCGGCGCGCTGTGGGTTGTCACAGCCGAGCACAGCCTGTACGGCATAGCCATGTTCACTCTTGGGCTGGGCGGGCATTTCGCCCTGCCTGCGTGAGGGGGGATTTTCCGGGGGGGCGGCCCTCCTGCACCCGCAATTTTTTGAAAAGCGGCGGCGCTTTTCAGAGGGCTCTTTTCTCCTTGGGCGGGCTTGCAATAAGTGTGGCAGTTTGAGACACTGCACGCTTGCCGGAAGCGTGAAACGCGTAAAGAAATCCGAATGCTGAGGTCTGAGCCCGAGTGACTGTCCTTTCTTCCGCCATAGTCTTTTTGCGCGGCCAGGCCGGAGCCGCCCGTTTTCAGGGGCTTGCCTTTTCTGCCCTGCCCCTTGTGCTGGGCTGTATCGGGCTTTGTGTCTGGTTTTTTTTGCTTCCGGCCGAATGCGCCCACGGCCAGCAGCCCTCGTATGGAGACGCCCTGGTCAGCGGCATGATTGGCGAGCCCAGCAACATGATCCCCTATCTTTCCTCAGATTCGGCCTCAAGCGAGGTCTACGGCCATTTTTACGTGGCTCCTCTGAAATATGACAGGGATCTCAAGGTGATTCCCTGGGCGGCCGAGCGCTTTGAAATTCTGGATGAAGGCCGCCGTTTGCGCTTTACCCTGCGCAGGGGCATTCTCTGGCAGGACGGCGTGGAACTGAGCGCGGACGATGTGGAGTTCACCTACCGCAAGATGATCGATCCGGAAACGCCCACGGCCTATGGGGGGGATTTCAGGGCCGTCAGGGAATTTCGCAGGCTGGACCGATACAGTTTCGAGGTACTCTACGAGCACCCCTTCCCCCGCTCCTTGAGCACCTGGATGGGCGGCATCTGGCCCAAACACGCCCTGGAAGGGCAGGATTTGCGCAGCGCCCCCCAGACGAGAAAGCCCTTAAGCTGCGGGGCCTACCTGCTGGACGAATGGGAGGCGGGCGCGCGCCTCAGCCTTTCCGCCAACAGGGATTTTTTTGAAGGCCGCCCCTTTATTGACCGGCTGATCTACCGCATCATTCCCGATCTGACCACCATGTTTCTTGAACTGAAAGCGGGCAAGCTGGATCTTATGGCCTCGCTCACAGCCCTGCAATATCTCTTTCAGGCCAAAGAAGCCTCTTTTGCGGAGCGCTTTACAACCCACCGTACCCTGGCCTCCGCATACACCTATCTCGGCTACAACCTGAAGAGCCCGCTGTTTTCCGACCTTCGGGTGCGCCAGGCCCTGGCCCATGCCATAGATAAAGAGGATATCATCAAGGGCGCGCTGCTCGGCCAGGGCGTGCCCACCACAGGTCCCTACAAGCCCGATGCCTGGGCCTACAATTCGGCCATAGCCGACTACCCCCACGATCCGGAAAAAGCCTTAAGCCTTCTGGCCGAAGCGGGCTGGGTCAAGGGTGCAAGCGGCCTGCTGGAAAAAGGGGGCGCGCCCTTTTCCTTCACCCTGCTCACCAACCAGGGGAACGATCAGCGCATCAAGACAGCAATCATCCTGCAAAGCCAGCTTGCGAAAATCGGCATAGAGGCCAAGATCCGCAGTGTGGAGTGGGCTGCCTTTATCAAGCAGTTCGTGATGCCCGGCCACTTTGACGCGGTGGTGCTCGGCTGGACCCTGCCCCAGGACCCGGACGGCTACGATGTGTGGCATTCCTCGCGTATCGGCAATGGCGGGCTCAACTTTGTCGGCTATGCGGATTCCGAGGCCGATGCCTGCCTGGAGCGAGCCCGCTCCACCCTTGATCAGGCCGCGCGCAAAAAGGAATATGACCGCTTTCAGGAAATTCTGCACCGGGATCAGCCCTATGCCTTTCTCTATGTTCCCTATCAGCTTTCAGCCGTGGACAGGCGCTTTCGGGGCATAGATCCGGCCCCGGCTGGCATTTTTCATAATACCAACCAGTGGTGGGCACCGCTGGACGAACAACGCTACAGGATGCAGGCCCGATGATCCGCATTCAGGACATTCTCGACAAAGTGGGCCAGTACCAGAGCCCGGAAGATGTGGAACTGGTGCGCAAGGCCTACGTCTTTGCCGCCGCCGCCCACGCGGGCCAGACCCGTCAGTCCGGAGAGCCCTACCTCTCCCACCCCCTGGCCGCAGCCTATACGCTGGCCGACATGCGCCTGGACGGCGCTTCCGTGGCCGCAGGGCTCCTGCATGACACGGTGGAGGACACCAAGGCCACTATCGAAGACCTGGACGAGGCCTTTGGCGAAGACGTGGCCGACATTGTGGACGGCGTGACCAAGATCAGCATGCTCACCTTTGACAGCAAGGAAGAGCAGCAGGCCGAGAACATCCGCAAGATGATCCTGGCCATGAACGAGGACATGCGCGTGCTCTTCGTCAAGCTGGCCGACCGCCTGCACAATATGCGCACCCTGGAGTTCATGCGTCCGGACAAGCAGCGCCGTATCGCCCAGGAAACCATGGATATCTATGCCCCTCTGGCCAATCGCCTGGGCCTGCACAGGGTCAAGCTGGAACTGGAAGACTTAAGCTTTCGTTACGTGCAGCCCGATGCCTACAACCACATTGCGGAATGGATTGAGCGCCACAGCGCCGATGACGCTGAATACATCAATTCGGTCATCAAAACCCTTGATGACACCTTGCGCAAAAACGGCATCAAGGCCCGCATCAAGGGGCGCATCAAGCATATTTACAGTATTTACCGCAAGATGCATTCCTTGAACACCACCCTGGACGAGATGCATGACATCATCGCCTTCAGGGCCATTGTGGCCGACCT
>DBDO01000080.1:0-7747 GCA_002293605.1 Desulfovibrionaceae bacterium UBA930 | reverse complement strand
GAAGGCGGGCGCGTCAAATCCAAGGATGTGGCCCAGTTCACCTGGCTGCGCGAGATGCTGGACTGGACCAAGCTGGAGAGCGATTCCAAGCAGTTTCTGCGCTCCTTGCGCTTTGATCTCTTCAAAGATGAAATCTACGTTTTCACCCCGCGCGGGGCGGTCAAGGAACTGCCCGAAGACGCAACGCCCGTGGATTTTGCCTACCAGATCCACACCGAGGTCGGGGACCGCTGTGCCGGGAGCAAAATCAACGGTAAGCTGATGCCTCTCTCCACCCCCTTAAAAAGCGGGGACACGGTTGAAATCATCACCGCCCAGGGCCGCCGCCCCAGCCGAGACTGGCTCAGGTTCGTCAAAACAGCCAAGGCCAGAACCCGCATCCAGCACTTCATTCGCACCGAGGAACGCGACCGCAGCATCTCCCTCGGCAAGGAAATGCTGGAAAAGCAGGGCCGCCGCCTGGGCGTGAACGTGCAAAAAGCCCTCAAGGAAGGCACGCTCCTGCCCGTGGCCCGTGAACTGAACTTCAGCGCTGTGGATGAACTTATCTCCGCCGTGGGTTATGCCAGGCTCACCCCGCGCAAGGTGCTCAATCTGCTGGCCCCCAAAAGCGCCGAGCAGCCCGATGAGGAACTGCCCGCCGTAAAGCCGGAAGGCCATAAGCCCAGCAAGGCGGACAGCGTGGTCATCAAGGGCGTGGATGACATGCTGGTGCGCTTTTCCAAATGCTGCAACCCGGTGCCCGGCGATGCCATCATAGGCTATATTACCAGGGGGCGCGGCGTGGCCGTACATACCGCCGACTGCCCCACCGTCAGTATGATGGAGCCCGAACGCCTGCTCCCGGTGTACTGGGAAGGCAGCGAAGAGGGCAGGCCCTTCCCGGTACGCATTCATATCCTGAGCGACAACAAACGCGGGGTGCTGGCGAAAATAGCCGCAGCCCTGGATAGCGGCGGGGTCAACATCGATTCCGGCTCCATCCGCTCCCTTGTGGACGGCCACGCGGAAATCGAAATGCTGATCGAAGTCTCGGACATAGCCCAACTGCTGCTCACCCTCGACCGCTTGCGCAAAGTCGAGCATGTGCTTGAAGTCGCACGCATGACCAACGTGGACGCGGAAGGGGGTTAAGGAAGCACTGGTTAATGGGCTTGTAGGAAACGCGTAGTTATTTCGTTTGGCAAGGCGCGAGAGTCTTTCCCGATGGGGGCTGGACTCTTTGGTCCTGCCCCCGGAGGGAAAAAACGAGCAACGCCGCGAAACGGAATAAATCAGCGTTTCCTTAAATAATAAGCAGCGCCCCCTCCCTGACATCCACGCTGACGCTCTGGCCGTCGTGCACCGTGCCGGCGATGATCTGTTTGGCCAGCGGCGTTTCCACATGCTGCTGGATATAGCGGCGCAAGGGGCGGGCACCGTAAACCGGGTCATAGGCGGCCTTGCCGATGAATTCTTTGGCCGCCTCGCTCACCGCAATCTGGATTTTGCGATCCGTAAGGCGCTCTTGCAGGCGCTTCAGGAGCAGGTCCACAATGCTGACGATTTGGCGCGGCAGGAGCGGTTTGAAGAGCACGATTTCGTCCACCCGGTTCAGGAATTCGGGCCGGAAGTGGGCGCGCAGTTCGTGCATCACCGCGTCAAAGGCACCGGGTTTTAATTCCCCTTCATCCGTAATGCCTTCCAGCAGGATGGGCGAACCAATGTTTGAGGTCATGATGATGATGGCATTGCGAAAGTCCACGGTTCTGCCCTGGCTGTCGGTCAGTCTGCCGTCATCCAGAATCTGGAGCAGGGCGTTGAATACGTCCGGGTGGGCCTTTTCCACTTCGTCAAAGAGCACCACGCTATAAGGCTTGCGGCGCACGGCTTCGGTGAGCTGGCCGCCTTCGTCATAGCCCACATAGCCCGGAGGCGCGCCGATCAGCCGGGCCACGGAATGCTTTTCCATGTATTCGCTCATGTCCAGGCGGACCATGTTTTCTTCGCTATCAAAGAGGGATTGGGCCAGAGTTTTACACAGCTCGGTCTTGCCCACGCCCGTGGGGCCGAGAAAGATGAAGGAGCCGATGGGCCGTGCCTGGTCGGACAGCCCGGCCCTGGAGCGCAGCACCGCTTCGGATACCGCCGCAATGGCTTCATCCTGGCCAACCACGCGCTCGTGCAGCAGCTCGGGCAGGCGGAGCAGCTTTTCCCGCTCCGATTCCAGCAGCCGGGCTACAGGAATGCCCGTCCAGCGGGCCACGATTTCCGCGATATCATCGGGCCGCACCTCTTCTTTGAGCAGGCGGGAGGCCTCGTCCCCCTCCTGCTGCGCGGCACGGGCTTCCGCCTCGCCCAGTTCCCTTTCCAGCCCCTGCAAGCTGCCGTACTTGAGTTCCGCCGCCTTGCCGAGATCGTAGGCGCGCTCGGCCTCCTCAACGGCCCGGCGCACCCGTTCTATCTCCTCTTTCAGTTCGCGCACCCGGTTGATGCCGCCCTTTTCCTTTTCCCACTGGGCCATAAGCTCGGCCTGCTTCGCGCGCAGGGCCTCAAGCTCGTTTTCCAGGCGCTCCAGACGCTCATGCGAAGCGGCATCACTTTCGCGGCGTAAGGCTTCGCGCTCGATTTCAAGCTGCATGATTTTGCGGCCCGCCTCGTCCAGTTCGGAGGGCAGGGAGTCAATTTCCGTGCGGATCATGGCTGCGGCTTCGTCAATCAGGTCAATGGCCTTGTCCGGCAGTTGGCGGTCACTGATATAGCGGGTGGAGAGCACAACGGCCTCCACAACCGCAGCGTCCGCAATGCGCACCCCGTGGTGCAGTTCAAAGCGCTCCTTAAGGCCGCGCAGAATGGAAATGGCATCTTCCATATCCGGCTCGTCCACCAGCAGGGGCTGAAAGCGGCGCTCCAGAGCCGGGTCCTTTTCAATATACTTGCGGTATTCATCCACGGTGGTCGCGCCGATGCAGTGCAACTCCCCCCTGGCCAGCAGGGGCTTGAGCAGATTGCCCGCGTCCATGGCCCCGTCCGTGCGGCCCGCGCCCACAATGGTATGCAACTCATCGATGAAAAGGAGAATGCCGCCCTCGGAGTCCTGTACTTCCTTGAGCACGGCCTTAAGGCGTTCTTCAAATTCCCCCCGATACTTGGCCCCGGCGATCAGCGCTCCCATGTCCAGGGCGTAGAGCATCTTGTTCTTGAGGCCCTCAGGCACATCGCCGTTCAAAATGCGGTGGGCAAGCCCCTCCACAATGGCGGTTTTGCCCACCCCGGCCTCGCCAATCAGTACCGGGTTGTTTTTGGTGCGGCGGGAAAGAATGCGAATGCAGCGTCTGATTTCGGCGTCTCTGCCGATAACCGGGTCCAGTTTGCCCTTGCGCGCTTCCTCCACCAGATCGCGACCGAATTTTTCCAGAGCCTCGTAGGTGTCTTCTGGATTCTGACTGTTCACACGCTGGGCCCCGCGCACCTGGCTCATGGCCGAAAGAAGGCGTTCGCGGCTTAAGCCGAACTGCCGGTTCAGCCTGCCGAGTATGGTGGAGGGCGGTTCAGCCGCGAATTCGCTGAAGATATGCTCCACGCTCACAAAGGCGTCTTTCATGCGCGCAGAGGCATCGTGCGCCCGGATCAGCACCTGGCGCAGGCGGACGGTGATGCCCATCTGGCCCGAATCCGTGCCCGGCCCGCTGACCGAAGGCAGGCCCTTCAATTCCCGCTCCAGGGCTTCCTCATATTCACGCGGCGAAACGCCCGCCTTTTCCAGCAGGCGCGGGGCAAGGCCGCCTTCCTGCCGGATCAGGGCAAGGGCCATGTGCTCGGCGTCCACCTGCTGATGGCCGAAGCGCAAGGCCAGATTCTGGGCCTCCACAAGGGCGGCTTGCGATTTTTCAGTAAAAGTTTGCATATCCATAAAAATACCTCGCTATTCAGGCGCGCCGCTGCCTGCGAGTTCGCGCAGGCCTTCCCAGGCTGCCTTGATCTCGGGGCTTTCGGGCTCATGCACATCAATGGCGATGCGCACGAGTTGGTCACCTTTATTTTTGCCGCTGCCCAGGCCCTTGCCGCGCAGGCGCAGTTTTTTACCGCTGCTCGCGCCAGGGGCTACTTTGATTTCCACCTTGCCGGAGAGGGTGGGCACGGCAGCAGTGACGCCAAGGGCCGCATCCCAGGGAGAAAGATGCAGATCGTAGATAAGATCCAGATCATCCAGGTGGAACTGCGGGTGGGGGTGCAGGGCCACTTTCAAATACATGTCGCCGGCCGGGCCGCCGCTTGAGCCGGGGTCGCCCTGACCGGCCAGGCGGATTCGGGCACCGTTCTTGACCCCGGCAGGAATGGCGACTTCCAGGGAGCGCGGCGCTGCGCCGGGCGCGCCTGAAAGGGTCAGGGTCTTTTTGCCGCCGTGAAAGGCCTCTTCCAGGCTTAAGGCCAGTTTGGCCTCCACATCGCGCCCTTTGCGGGGTTGCTGGGCAAAGGAGTTGAAACCCGGCCCAAAGGGGCTGCCGCCCCCGAACGAGGCCCCGCTGAAATTTCCCCCGCTGCGTCCGAACAGAGTCTCAAAAAAGTCGCTGAAACCGGAAGCGCCGAAATTCGCGCCGGAAGCGCCGAAATCAAAATGCATGTTCTCAAAGCCCGGCGGGCGCTGGAAGTTTTGGCCGTGCTGCCAGTTGGGGCCGAGTTGGTCGTACATTTTTCGCTTTTCCGGGTCCTTGAGTACTTCATTGGCCTCATTGACCTCCTTGAAGCGCTCCTCGGCTTTTTTGTCGCCCTGGTTGAGATCCGGGTGATGCTTGCGCGCCAGCTTTTTGTAGGCTTTGGCGATCTCCTCCTGAGAGGCCTTTTTCTCTACNNCCGAGAATTTTATAGTAATCTTTATATTCAACGCCCATAGGTATGCTCTCCTGCATAAAAGACTCTATACCGATCTTGCAAAAATAAGTCCCGGCAGGTAAGAGTCAAGCGGCATCCCCTTATGGAAACGCTATGTTTTTCCCTGGC
This sequence comes from Desulfovibrionaceae bacterium UBA930, assembly GCA_002293605.1. Classification (GTDB taxonomy): domain Bacteria; phylum Desulfobacterota; class Desulfovibrionia; order Desulfovibrionales; family Desulfovibrionaceae; genus Frigididesulfovibrio. Next base: position 2,767 of record DBDO01000080.1, on the reverse strand, counting down.
TCATCAGGGCCAGCCCCTGCACCTTCAGTTTTGGAAACGCTGATGTATTCCCTTTGGCGGCCTTGCTCGCTTTTTCCCTCCGGGGCAGGACCATCGATCCAGCCCCCATCGGGAAAGAACCTCGCGCCTTGCCAAAGGAAATAACTACGCGTTTCCTCAAAGCTCATTAAGCAGTGCTTCCTTTTACTTCGTTTGCGCGAAGCTCAAGCAAGGTAAGGTGAGGGGGTCTGAGGGAAATAATTCCCCCCCAGACAGGGCTTGGGGCGGTAGCCCCAAATTGATGAGGCCTGAGCCTAATCAGGTTCTCTCCATACAGGAATATACAGATGAAAGGAACAGAAAGTAAGAGCCTTCCCGTTGTCATGTATCATTATGTGAACGAACTGGCGGGCAGTATCACGCTGTCGCCTGCCTGTTTTGAGGAGCATTGCCGGGTTCTGGCAGAGCAGGGCTGGCGCGGCGTGGGGCTTGACGAGGCCGAGGATTTTTTGATCCAGGGCAAGGCCCTGCCAAAGCGCTCCATACTGCTTACCTTTGACGACGGCTACCTGGACAATTATATGAGCGCGTTGCCCGCCTTGCACCGGCACGGGCATAAGGGCGTGGTCTTTGCCGTGGCGAAGCGGCTGGAGCCGGGGGATGTGCCCCGCAGGGCTCTGGATAGAGTTTTGTCGGGTAAGGAGGCTGTTCCGCCTGAAATTTCCGTGCCGGTGCGCACAACATCCGAGGGTTTTCACCTGCGCGAGGATGTCTTTCTCAATTACGCGGAAAGCCGGATTATGGACGCGCACGGTACCCTGGCCCTTGCCTCGCACGGCATGGGGCATTATGGCGTGTTCACCGGGCCGGATTACAAGGGTTTTTGTCGCCCCCGCACGCAGTATCGCACCTTTTACCGCACTGAAGCGGAACCCCTTTGGGGCATGCCCGAATTTTCTGTGAAGCCGGGCTTGCTGCACCGGGCTTTTATACCGAACCCGGACCTTGTAGAGGCAATCAGGGCGCTTGTGCCGCAAGACTTTACAGGGGCGGCCATCTTTTTTGCCGAAGAAGAAAAGGTGCGCGCGCTGGAAGCGCTTGTGGCGGGTTTTGCCGGACGCCTGGGGCGCTATGAGAGCGATGAGGAGCGCAAGGTGCGCATGTGGCGGGAGATTGCCGGGGGCAAAGAACTTCTGGAAAGCGTGCTGGGGCATGCGGTGCGCAGCCTGTGCTGGCCCTGGGGGGCCTATGGCGATGAGGCCCTGGCCCTGGCGCGGGAGGCGGGCTTTGCCCTGTTTTTTACCACCAGAGAAGGCGTGAACCCGCCGGGACAGCCCCTGACCGTGCGCCGTTTCAAGGGCAAAAGCAAAAGCGGGGCCTGGCTGTTAAGCCGCGCGCGAGTCTACGCAAGCCCCTTGATCGGTGGCCTCTACGCCCGCATGCGTATATAGCGTGAGGAGAGCCTATTGTACTGGAGGGGCTCTGCCCTCTCAAACGATTTACGCAGATGCGTTCGCCTTCACTTTGCTCAGGACGAACGGCCTCTTTGCAATCCTATCGCCGGAAAATGGCGTGAAACGCCATTTTCCGGAAATTGCGGGCACCAGGGGCACCAGGGGCCTGATGCCCCTGGCGGGCTTTGGGGCGGAGCACCAAAGCTATTGAGAAACAGCTTTTAGCGTTCAAGCTCGCGGTTGCGCTGCCAGTCGGCATTGCCGCGATCCATGCGGTCGTCCTCTATGCCGCCGTGAATGCCCTTTCTGTTGCCGGAAAGGTCATGGCGTTCGCGCCTTTGCTCAGGCATGGGCTTTTTATCCATGTGCCTGTTTTCCATGCCGCCTCTCTCCATGCCGCCGGGCATGCCCCGGTTCTCGCCGGGCATTTGTTTCATTCCGTCCTTGTTATGCATGGGGGCTGGCTTTGCGTGCATGGGTTTTTCCATGTGCCGCATGGGCGCTGGCTTGCCATGCATGGGCTTTCCCATTTTTTGCATGGGTGCAGGTTTGCCGTGCATGGGTTTTTCCATGGGGGCGGCGGCCAGGGCCGTCAGGCTCAAAGCGAGGGAGAAAAGGCCGGACAGCATCAGAGTAATGAAAAATTTTTTGTTCATGCCTATGTTCCTTTCCCGAAAGGGAGGGAGAGTTTGGGTCGCGCATTATATAATGCGATATTTTATATCAAATCTCATATATTTTTGCGAAAGGCAAGAACTTTCATAAAAAAAGGCGGGATGCAGGAGGGGCTTTTTGCGGATTGGNNGGAAATTCCTCAAGGAGCAGAGCGCAGCAATCCATACAGCGCGGCCCCCCAGAGACCGGCCTGGGGATTGGTCATATGCCGGATGGGCAGGCCTTCAAGCAAATGCCTTTGGGCCGGACAGGCCAGGAATTCCTCGGCAAAGGCGGGGTGGGTTAGCACGGGCACGCGCAGGGCCATGCCCCCTGTGAGGTACAGGCCGCCAAGCGCCAGGGTGTGCAGCACATAATTACGGCACAGGCGGGCGTAAAAGCGGGCGAAGCAGGAAAGGACAGGGGGATGCTGCGCAGCCTGTTGCGCGGCCTTGTGCGGGGGGAGCTCCAGTTCGCTGTGAAAGGCCAAAAGCAGGGCCAGACCCGGACCGCTGACAAGGGCATCGCCGCTCAGGCGCTGCGTTCCCATGCGTTTGGCGGCAAAAGCGGCGAAGGCCCTTTCCTCCTCGCCCACAAAGGGCATTTCGGCATGGCTGCCTTCACTCGAGAGCACCCGGACGCGGCGCAAGGCCTCCAGCCGGGTCGCTGCGGGGCGACCC
>DBDO01000074.1:332-4617 GCA_002293605.1 Desulfovibrionaceae bacterium UBA930 | reverse complement strand
GGGCTTTTCGGTATGGCGCTTGCGGCCCTGGCCGAGGGAAGCCGCCTGGACAGTCTGGCCAGGCGGGGCGCTTTTGGCCTGAGTGCGGGCCTGCCCTCGCGCATGCTCGCCTTTGCGACCTCCATTTTGTGTAACAAATGCGACACGCGCATCAAGGGAATCACGCCTGATGAGTTTCTGGCCTCCCGGCAGGCCGGGGCGGAATTTTTCACCCTGGATCTGCGCTCTTTGCCGGACTGGAGAGCCGGGCATGTGCCGGGGGCGTATAATATCCCCTTGCCCCAGCTTAAAAAGCGGCTTCAGGACGAAGTACCGCGCTTTACCCCCCTTGTGCTGGTTTCAGAAGGCGGACGCGATGCCTATGCCGTGGCATGCAGGCTAGCCGGGCTTGGCGCTACGGAACTCTATGTGCTTGACGGCGGCATGCATTTGTGGCCGTATGAAAAGGAGACAGCGTAAAGAAAGAGCCCCGCGATGGCATATCCGGCATCCCCTGCAAAACGGCAAGCCCTGCCCCCTCTTGCCCTCAGGATATTCCTGTGGGGAGCGGGGGGGCTGTTGCTGCTGTTTTGCGCGGGGCTCGTCTCTTTGTACCTTATCTGCGTGTACAAGCCGGATATGGTGAACGGCCTTGTGCAGGGGCAGCTTTTACAGGCCACGGGCATGCCCTGGCGTATCGCGGGCGCAATACGCCCGGTGCTCACGCCCTTTCCCGGCCTTGCCGTGTCGGATCTGCGCCTTGTGGCAGCCTCCCCGGAGCAGCTTCCCCTTGCCGATCCGGAGCGTCCCCTGGCGCATGTGCCAAAGCTGCACCTCTATGCCGATATGGCCTCCCTTGCGGCAGGCGCGCCCCGCTTTCGCCTGATCGAGCTTTTCGCTCCGGTGATACATCTGGCCTATGACGGGCAAAAACGCCCGCTGTGGCTGCCGTTTTCTCCAGCGGCGGCTGCGGCGGCCCAGTCTGAGGAGAGCGCCGAGACCCTGGCACTCGCGGCTGGCATGCTGCGTTCCCTGCCTGTGCAGCGCCTGCCCTCTATACATATTCGGGACGGCAGTCTGAGCAGCTACGCGCAGGATGGCGATCTGTTCCTGTCGTTCAGCGGCGTGGAAGCCCAGTTTGACCCTGCGGCGAATGAGGACAATCTTCGCCTTGCCGCGGCCTTTTCCCTGCCCGATGCCGGGCTTGCGCTGCGCCTTGGTCTTTCGGCCCGGCTGGGAGATGACACTGCGCCGCTTCAGGGAAGGCTGGAAGGGCAGGTAGCGATGCGCCCTCCCGGCAGCCGCGCTCTGACAGGCAGCTTTACAAGCGGCTTTCGCTGGCAGCGGGACGGGCGGCACCTTCTGCTGCCGGATTTTCACATGCTTGCGGAAACAGACGCCATACGGGCGGACCTGGTCGCGGATTTGGCCCTGCCCGAATGCAGGGGCAAGGTGCAGATAGACAAACTGAGCTTGCCCCGCTGGTTCAGCTTTGGGCGGGCCGTGCCGCCGGGAGTCGGCCAAGCCCTGGACGGCTTGACGGGCGCTTTTGATCTGCAATTTGATAAAAAGCGGGCAGAAGCGCGCAATCTGCGCGGCATAGCGGGGGAGCTTGCGGTATCGGGCTATGTCGGCACTCCTGATTTCAGCGCGCCCGTTGTGGTGGTGGACCTTGATGTGGGCGAGGCCGATCTCGATCATATCTTTCCCTTTCTCGCCCTTGCAGGGGATATTGTGCCCGACCCGGCCTCTCCGCTTTTCGATCACCCTCCCCTGGTGCCCTATCCTGGCCCCCCCTCTTCCCCCCCCGGCCCGGACGTGGGCTATGATGTCACGATACGCGTGGCCCGGCCCAAGGTGCACGGCGTAGAGAGCGGTCCGGCCCAGGTGCTGGTTTTTCCCGCCACACTCAAGGGGGTTGAAAAAACCAGGGTGGCTTTTACAAGCCCCTCGATTATGGAAGGCTCGCTGGAGGGCCGCCTGGATATAGACGAGCGCGCCATTCTCATGCACTACGCCCCCAAAGATATGGAGCTGCGGCTTTTGCCGGAAAATATCGGCAATGTGGCTTTTGTTGCTGGCAAGGTGAGCGGCGTATGCGAGATTGACGTGCCCATGCTGCCGGACGGCGCTCTGGCGGATGACTGGAAGATTCGTATCAATGCGGCAATCAAAGACTGTGATATCAGCGAAAGCAAGACCAAAAACCCTGTGCGCTTTTTCGCGGGCACGGTAAAGGCGGAAGGAGAGGGCGCTATCTATGCCGTGCCCAGCAGGGGCATACGCCTTGAAGGCCTGTGGAAGCTCGCGGCAAACGGCGTTAAAAGCTCCTGGTTCCCCAAAGGGGATGACAGCCTCAAGGGTCTGTTCACGGGTGGCCTGTTCTGGCCCCCTTTTGACGATACGCCGCAGGAGCACAGCAAGAACCCACCTGCGCCCCAAAAACCGCGTCTTATAGAAAAACGGGGCGTCAACAAGGTGGCGGGCACGCTGCACCTGGAAGGCTCGCTTATGACGCCTTTCGGCTCTCTTGTAAAGCCGGTCACGGGCAAATTGGATCTGCATATGGACTGGCGGCCCTATGAGAGAAGCCTTGCCCTGCAACATGCCGCATACGAGGGCTTTGCCAGTACCTTTAAAGGCGATGCGAAATTTGATTTTTCCGGCAAGGGCGTAAGCGCCGCCTCTGATCTGAGCTTTATAATCAATCCGCAGGCCCTGTGCAAAGGCTGGAAGCTGGAGCCCCCCGAGCCGCTGCGCCTGCCCGCCCATCTTGCGGGAAAATGCCTGATCAGCGGCACAATGGGGAGACTGCACTTTGACAAGCTCAAGGCGGAACTTGACGGCGCGCCCCTGACAGGGGAAATCTCCTGGCAGGCTGAGGCCGACCCCAAAAGCCCGGATAGCGGCCTTTGGACTGTCCGCCTCTTTGGCGATCTTCTTGACCTGGACAAATATTTCCCGCTCGATCCGCCTGCTGGCAAAGCCGCGCCAAAGGCATCCCAAAAGCCCTGGAATCTGTCCTGGGCCCAGGGCACGGCCATCAATGCCCAAGCCGCTTTTTCAAACCTCAAAAAAGACAGGCTGACCTTTGGGCAGAACACGCTGACCGCCGCCATGCAGCGGGGCCGTTTTTCCCTGCATGCGGAAAGCGCCGCCTTTTACGGCGGCAAGGCCGTATTTGTTTTACAGGGCACAGCGCTCCCCGCGCAATCACAGCTTGTCCTGCGCGAGGGCCTGGTGCAGATCGAAAAGGCCGATATAGGAAAAATTGTGTATGATTACAGTAAGGAAAACCACTATGGCGGCACGGCTTCGCTGCTTGTTGATGCGGCGGGAAGCCTGAACTGCGATGCCGATCTTCCAGCAAAGCTCTCAGGCGTGTGGAATATGCATATTGTCGATGGTTTGTATCCGGCCTTTCTGGGCGGCGAAACACCCACCCAAAGCAACAGCTTTTCTTTGGCCTCTGCCGGAGGCGCTCTGGATAAAGGCGTTCTGCGCTCCGACAACTTCAAGTTGAGCGGGGCCGTAGTGGATATGGCCGGGGGCGGCTGGTTCGACCTTGGCAGCAAAGACTACGATGTCGGGGTCAGCGTCACCTTTGCTAAAATTCCCACTGTCCCGGTGCGCTTTTACGGCAGCACCCATGCCCCGCGCATGAGCGTGCGCGGCGTGGATATGGTGGTGGAAACCGTGCAAAACGCCGGGAGCACGGTGTTCGGCCTGGTGAAGGGGGTGCTCCTGCTCCCCGTGTACGCGGTGCGCGGCATCAGCTCCCTGGTGGATACGCCGGACGCGCCCGCTGCGAAAAAGCCGCAGCGCACCATGCCACTTGCGCCTGGGAGGTAGGCAGGCGATTTTGTAATATATTTGGAGCTCCGCCCAACCCCGCTGGAGCGCTCCGCACAGGGCTGTGTCCGCAAGCCTCTGCACTCCCGCAAGGGACCTCAGCCCTCTGGCCCTTTTTCCGGAAAACTGCGGGGCTGGGTCGTTTGTCCTTTGCGCAGCAATGTCGGGTGTATTTAAAATAAATCCAATATGTTACGACAGTGAGAACGCCATGCCCCTCATGCAACTTGTGCTCCTCGTTCTTTGTCTCCTTTTTATCCTTGTCTGCTGCTGCGCCAATCTTTTGTACTGGTATGAGAGCCTGAACAGCCAGGATGAGCGCATTCCCTCCCCCCGGCCCGGCCTTACAGCCTGCACCCGGCATTTTTTCTTTACCCTGGGCAGTCATCTTTTATGCCTTGCCCTGACTGCGGGCGGTCCCTTTTTGCTCCGTAAACCGGCCTGCGGAGCAAAA
>DBDO01000074.1:0-230 GCA_002293605.1 Desulfovibrionaceae bacterium UBA930 | reverse complement strand
ACAGCTTCAGAGGCCATAGTACAGGGGCTGGAGGAGCATATAGGCATGGTGGAGAGGCAAACAGGACAAAGGCCGGTTTTGATCGGACACAGCCTCGGCGGTCTCTTGGCCCGCATGTGGCTTGGCAAAGATGCCGCCAGCGGGCGCGTGCAGGGCCTTATCACCCTTGGCACGCCGCACGGCGGAAGCAAGCTGGCCGCGCTGGCCTTTGGCGCGCCGACGCACCTCGT
>DBDO01000070.1 GCA_002293605.1 Desulfovibrionaceae bacterium UBA930 | reverse complement strand
GGCTGCGCGGTCATGCCCGCAGGCCCCGGCAATGCCGTGACCCAGCTTGAGATCATGCAGAAACTGCGCATTCAGGGTTATGTGGGCACGCCCAGCTACCTTTTGCACCTGGCCCAGAAGGGCGAGGAAAAAGGCATCAACCTGCGCAAGGAAATGTTCCTGGAAGTGGCCTTTGTGACCGGGGAAAAATTTTCGGAAAAAATGCGCAACATGCTGGAGAAAAAGTTCGATCTCATCATGCGCCAGGGCTACGGCACGGCGGACGTGGGCTGCATCGGCTACGAATGCTTCCATAAGTGCGGCCTGCACATCGCCAACCGGGCCTTTGTGGAGATTTGCCACCCGGACACCGGCATTCCGCTGAAAGACGGCGAAGTGGGCGAAATTGTGGTCACGGCCTTTAACAAGACCTACCCCCTGATCCGTCTGGCCACGGGCGATCTTTCCTATATAGACCGCTCCCCCTGCCAGTGCGGCCGCACCAGCCCGCGCCTCGGCAATATCGTGGGCCGCGTGGATACCACGGCCCGCATCAAGGGCATGTTCGTCTACCCGCACCAGGTCGAGCAGGTGCTGGCCCGCTTTGAGGAAATCAAACGCTGGCAGATCGAGGTCACCAACCCAGGCGGCATTGACGAGATGACCCTGTATGTGGAGTCCAGCTCCTTCAAGCGTGAGGACGAGCTGCTCCACCAGTTCCGGGAACGGATCAAGCTGCGCCCCGCGCTCAAGATTCTCGCCCCCGGCTCGCTCCCGCCGCAGGTGAAGCCTATTGAAGACAAGCGCGTCTGGGATTAGACAGGGGCGTCACGGGCGCCTTTTCGCCTCCGGCTGCGTCAGGCGAGCCTTTTATTCCGGTCGAGTAGCATCAAACTACACTCCCTCATAAAAGGTTCGCCCTCCTTGCCGGAGAACAAAAATTCATCTCGCGATGCCCTGTCCCTGAGCTGCCCCCAGAGAGAATTTGAGCTTCTGTCTCAATCCGCAAGGGAGCCTTCGTTCTGAATGAAGCGAAGAGGAGGGCCCGCGGGCAGAGGCAGAGTCTCAACATAGTGAGATGCCAGGATGAAGCGAGTTCCCACTGTCCGGCTATTTGCTTTTCCCTCCGGGCTGGGCTATGTGCTTTCGTTGGAGGCTGCATGAGTATTCCTTTTTTTACCGTTCGCGGCGCAGGTGAAGCCGAAGATTTTCTGGCCCGGCTTGCCGCGCGTGCCAATCCTGAGGATGCGGAAAATTCTGCGGAACATTCTGTAGAAAAGCGCGTGGCCGCCATTCTGGCGGAAGTAAAAGAGCGCGGGCTGGCCGCGCTTGTGGACTATACCCGGCAGTTTGACGCCCCGGATTTTGCCGAAAGCCGCTTCTCCGTGCCTGAAGAGGCCCTGGAAGAGGCAGCCCATGCCCTCCCGGCTGAAGACAAGACCGTGATACTTCAAGCGGCGGACAATATCCGCCGTTTTCACGAAGCGCAAAAGACCCCTTCCTGGTTCATTCCCAGTTCAGGGGGCGCTTTGCTCGGTCAGATGGTAAGGCCGGTAGACCGGGCCGGGCTCTACGTGCCTGGCGGCCAGGGCGGCGCCACGCCGCTGCTTTCCAGCCTGCTCATGAACGCCATACCGGCCCAGGTCGCCGGGGTTCCCGAACTGGCCGTGATTTCTCCGCCGCGCCCCGATGGCTCGGTGAACGGGCATATCCTGGCAGCGGCCCATCTTCTGGGCATCCGGGAAGTGTACGCCGCTGGCAGCGCCTGGGCCGTTGCGGCCCTTGCTTTTGGCGCAGGCCCCTTGAGGCCCGTGGACGTTATCGCCGGGCCGGGGAATATTTTTGTGGCTACGGCCAAGCGCCTGCTTATCGGGCAGGTGGGCATCGACATGATTGCCGGACCCAGCGAACTTTGCGTCATTGCGGACGCCACGGTGAACCCGGCCTGGGCCGCTGCGGATATGCTCTCCCAGGCCGAGCATGACCCCCAGGCCTCGGCTGTCTGCCTGTGCACCGATGCAGCCGCAGCAGAGGCCGTTGTCAAAGAAACGGAGCGCCAGTGCGCCCTGCTGCCGCGCAAAGAGATCGCAAAGGCTGCCCTGGCCCGCTACAGCGCGGTTATTGCCGTGCCGGATCTGGACCTGGCCCTGGAAATCGCCAACCGTATCGCGCCGGAACATCTGGAACTTCTGGTGGACGATCCCTGGGCGCTTCTGCCCAAAGTGCGCCATGCGGGCGCGATATTTATGGGCCATTATTCGCCAGAGCCCGTAGGCGATTATTATGCCGGGCCGAACCACGTACTGCCCACAATGGGCACGGCCCGCTTTTCTTCGGCCCTGTCCGTGGATACCTTTTGTAAAAAAAGCTCTATCATCGCCGCCGGGCCGGAATTTACCCAGGCGAGCGCGGAAGCCACGGCCCGTCTCGCAAGGCTGGAAGGGCTTGAGGCACATGCCCGCTCTGTTTTGTGCAGACTAAAGTAGTCCCGGGCGGCATCAGCAGAATTAAAAGAATGTAACCAAGGAGTTCCATATGCTGTTACAAGGGAAAAAGGCCGTGATTTTTGGCTTGGCCAACAACAGGAGTATTGCCTACGGCATTGCCAAGGCCTTTCGTGAACACGGGGCGGAAATAGCCCTTTCCTGGCTGGGCGAAGCCCTGAAGAAGCGTGTCGAGCCCATAGCCGAAGAACTTGGTGCCTCCTTTACCTTTCCCTGTGACGCAAGCAAGGACGAAGATATCGCCGCTGCCGCCAAAACAGTGCAGGAGCACTGGGGCAAGGCGGACATTCTGGTGCACGCCGTGGCTTTCGCCAACCGGGACGACCTGCAGGGGCGCTACATAGACACCTCGCGGGAGGGCTTTGCCATGGCCCTGGACGTTTCCGCCTATTCCCTGGTGGCCATGTGCAAGTATTTTGAGCCGGTATTGAATGAGGGCGGCTCTGTGCTCACCCTTTCCTACTACGGCGCGCAAAAACATATTACCAACTACAATGTCATGGGCGTGGCCAAGGCGGCCCTGGAAGCCTCGGTGCGTTATCTGGCCTATGATCTCGGCAAAAAAGACATCCGGATCAACGCCATCAGCGCAGGCCCGCTCAAAACCCTGGCCTCCTCCGGCATCTCGGGCTTTGGCAAAATCCTGAACCATATCGAAAAATATACCCCGCTGAAAAAGAACGTGAGCATTGAGGAAGTCGGCAATACAGCCCTTTTTCTGGCCTCTCCCCTGGCTTCCGGCATCACGGGCGATATCGTCTTTGTGGATGCGGGCTACCACACCTCGGGCATTCAGATCATGGAAGAATAGAAGTCTGTGGGGTGTGACCCCACACCCCGGATCAACAGAGCCATCAGCATTCCGGTCGCCGATTGTGTGATGATCCAGGAAAACGCTGCCTACCATAACTGTTTCCGCCTGTATGACGAAAACACCGGAGCGCGCTACCCTGATTCCCTAGGGCAACCGGCCTCTCCCATGAGGAAATAAAACGGCTTGCCGCAGATCTCTCATAGCCGCTGCGCTGTCGCAGCTTGCAAGGAATAGCACAGCCCCGTCAGACAGCTTCTGGCGGGGCTGTGCGCGTCAAGGTGCCTGGTCCAGAAGTATTTGCCGTAGAGATCAAGGGAGGCCTTTTCCGTGATATTCCAGATATAGCCGGTGCCGAGGTGCAGGCCGTAGTATGCGGAGGAGGAATCATAGTCCGCCTCGCGGCCAAGAGAATCGCGCAGATCGCCGCTGCCGTACTCGTTATGCGCCGCGCCCGCGCGTCCGGATACTTCCGCATAGGCATGGCCGGGGCCAGTATCCACAAAATCCATACGGGCCAGCAGCCCGCCACCGATATAGTAGCTATCACCCTCACCTTTGACCGAGGCCGGACACCGCAAGGGGCAAACTTCTTGGGCGTTGCTA
>DBDO01000037.1 GCA_002293605.1 Desulfovibrionaceae bacterium UBA930 | reverse complement strand
TGCGCTCTTTGACCATGACGGCCAAGGTCGGCGCATCCGCAGTTTCATCCGCTAAAACAGCACGGGCTTCTTCAAGCTGTACCGACCACCCTTCCCGCTCTTGCGCCGGATACATGGCCTCAACCGGGCCAAAGGCAGCGGCATAGCCACTCATAATCTCCGTAAGAGCAGCTTTTACCGCCTCTTCCAGCGGCATTTCAGGCGGCTGCGGCAGCGCGCCTTCCGGCAGAGGGCCTATTTCTTTCATGGTCCGGGCGGGCGCATCCCAAAGGTCGCCGGGGAGCCAGAAGGGTGTTGCCTCTTGTACCGCTTCTTCCGGAAAACCCTGATCAAGCGTTCTTTTCCGATGATCTTCCACCTGTTCCCACTCTTCCGCATTGGGGCTTTCCAGGGGCCAGCGCGGCCAGAAGCCCGCAACGATGGTCGGTTTGACCAGCGTGGCGTTAGCAACGTCATAGCCCTGACCGTCAACAGCGTTTGTATAGTAGCCTTGGGGACTTACATATCTATAGGCCATAGCCATATAAAAAACTCCTTTGTCGTTTTGGTCCCTCCCGGCGTGGGAGAGACGAGGCCGGATGCGATTAGGGATATAACGGGCTATTTTTACGGCAAAGCGGGCACAACGAACGGCTTTGACGGCAAGGTTTCGGGCGCATTTTATAAAGACGGGTTGAATACCTCGCATATTCTTCAGCGCCTGGATGGCTATGGCGGCTCGGCAATCCGATTCGCCGCCAGCAAAACTGTGCCTACCGGCCCGCGCGGTACGGGACAGCGGTATCTTTCGGACCTGCGTGTCTACTTGGGCTTGCCCGCCTCATGATGCCGGGGTGCCGAGATATACGCGCAAATCCGAGAGGTAGGTTCGGCCGGTTACGCGCGGGCCGGTGGGAACAACGCGGGCGGCGCGGAATAGCACGGCACTGCCGGGACTTCCTGCCCCAGTGGGGCGGTTGCTGTACTCGGCATCCTTAGCAAAAGCGCCTGAAACCCTTCCACTTCTCCCAACGACACCAAAGTCTGTCTCATAACTATGAATGGTCCCCGTAATATCCCTAATCGCATCCGGCCTCGTCTCTCCCACGCCGAGAGCGTCATAGCCGATCTGCTCGGGCGTCAGGCCCGAGAGATCCGGCACCAGCAGCGTATCAGCCGCCTCATCCCACACGAAACGGTTCACCCCGCCCTTGCCGCCCCATCCGATTTTGCTGCCGTCTGCGGCCGTATAAAAGCTGGCGTTATGCCGCGCATCCCAGTCTTCTTGCGTTGTGCATCTCGCCTGCCCCCAAGAAGTTTGCAGGTACTTGATCATATCAGGGTAGCGGCTGATATTGGCGACTTTCAGGCCCCGGAGCGGGATGAAGCCTGCGCGCGGCATAGTATCTTCAAACCACCTATACTGGCCGACTTCGCTCAGTGCAAAATACTCTCCGGTAATATCTTCCACCCTGTGTGTATGGGCTAAAGGCGTGCGGGCATCCTCCAGGCGTACATCGTCAGAGGAAACGGCGTGTATAATATCTTCAACCGCATGCGTGTGGGGTTTCGGCGTGCGGGCGTCGGTCAGGCGCGAATCGTCAGAGGAAACGGCGTGTAATGTATTGATGTTCACCGCGCCGCCGCGCAGGCCTATGGGCCGCAGGTCGGTCACCTCTCCGGCACTGTCGATGTGCGCCACCCGTTCACGGTAATGCCGCACCCGCGCCGGGGGCGGGGCCAGATAATCGCCCACACTTACGTCCGGAGCGACAAAGAGCGGTTCCGCCACTGCCGCCATATCCGAGCCGCTCGCTTCCATGCGGACATCCAGGTACACTTCGCAGGGCAGTGCAGGCTTTTGCACAACGAGTGCCTCGGTCAGTTCCGCCCGGATGCCTTCGATGTAGGCAAAGCCGGGGGCAAAGCTGTACCCTCTGCCGTTTTTGGAGACGAGCCAGCCGTCATCTACAAAGCAGGCCCGTCCGTAAATATCGCGGTTGCTGAGGCGCTCGCGTTCGTCAATGCCGCTTAGCCGGACGGTGAAATCAAGCTGCCAGACCTTGGCCTCAAGCGTGATGTGTGTGGCTTCGCGCGCTCCGGTGAACTCCAGCAAAAAGTTGCGGGTAAGATTGTTGCCCGGGGTGTTGCTGTCCGGATCATAGGCGCGCTTTTCCAGGGCCGGAAATGTGGCCACGGCGATCAGCGTAGCATGATCCGAACAGTAGAGCCCTTGCCAGTTTATCTGATACGTGCCGATGTCCGAGCCCAGCAAGGCTGAGTACACCACCTGATTCGGGTTGACGTAGGCCCGGTATTCCTCAGGTATGGCATAATCGTATACGATGCTGTCCATCGGCACGCCTGCCGCCGGGTTGATCGGCTGCGTATGATCCTGGCCCCCGACATGGGCGAACAGGAAGCGGTCGATACGCAGAGGCTTGCCCTCTGCCTGCAAGCGGGCGACAAGGGCCTGCCCCGCCGCGGTTATGGTCATGCTCATGCGTGTGCCTCCATAGTTGCATGATCGCTGTCAAATATGCCCGCCAGTATGGCGGATTGGGCCACAACAGCCGGGTTGGGTTCGGCGCATACCGTGCAATGGTCGTCATCGAACAAACCGCACCGCACGGCAACAGGCTGTGTAATGCGGGAGATGAAGCGGTAGCGCCTGCATGTGCGGCCGTATTCGTCAATGATGATTTCCAGCACGTTTTGCTGATCGGGAAAGGTGGCGTCATCGGCCACAATGCCGACGATATCCCAATCCTGCCCGGGCTGGCGCTCTTCCAGTTCCATATCGCCCAGTTCCAGGCGTTCGAAGATGCGCTTCCAGCCGCTGACAAGGCCCGCGTCTTTCGCATTGGCATAGGCGTGTCTGACCCGCAGGCGAAAGAGCCTCTCCGGCTCGCCGGGGTAGGCCGTGATGCAGCGCTGGTGCGCCAACAGGCGCAAGACAGGCAGCGAGGCCGTCATGGGATCCATCTGCCGGGCGGGCAGCACTGACCATTCGCCCAGGCGGCGGAACCATTCTTTCGCCGCAAAACCCAGCTTGGCCAGTTCGGGACCGGCCATCCAGAAGGGCAGTTTTGGCGTTGGAAGGCCGCTCATGCTCCCTGCCCCGGCAGGACGGCAAGCGTATGCAGCACAGGTAAGGTGAGCTGCGAAACGATATCCTCATGATCAAAAACAATGCTGCGCAAGGCGGGTAGGGCCGCATGCAGCTCCCTGTCCAGTTGCGAAAAGGAAAAGCGGGACAGGGGCATAACCTGGGTCACAGCGTAGTCTTGATTTTCGCGAAAGGCGCAGCGGACGCGGTTTTCTACCTCAAGCAGCAACGCCGCCCGCTCCGCGTCCGTAGCGTCCAGGGCCGCGTACACAGTGGCTGACAGGTCAAAGGGCTTGCCGGTGATGGCCATGCAGCGCATATCATCCCCATGCCCGTGATTGCCGGATTCCCTGATATGGCTATTCATGGCATCGATCAGCGTCTGGGGCGGCACGCCGGAATCAATCATGATATGGCAGTTGGCCGTGCCCGGCCCGCGCGGGGCCTCTTTTTCAAAAAAGAGGTAATCCAGACGGATGGCGGCAAATTCGCCGATAATGGCCTTGTACCCCGCATCGTGGTGATACTGCCCCACGGCGGCGAACTGGTTGCGGCAGCGCAGGCGTAAGGGTTCATTCCCTTCTTCGTCCGCGCCCGGGCTGTGCAGCCAGTCGGCCTCATTACGCACGGAGGCAATGCCGGGCACAGGCTTGCTCAATATGGAATAATAGCCTGGGCCCAGGTTATAGGCCGCGCCTTTTTGCTCCGCCTGCACAGGCACGGCTGCACTGCGCGAGCCCTGCGAAATGGTCATAGGCGTGACGGTGACCACCCGGTAAACCTTCCCGTTCATGGGCAGGGTTTCAATGGAGACGCCTGCGGGGATTTCCAGCTCGCCGGAGGCATGGCTGCGCGTAAACACTATGGTCCCCCCGGCGGCGCGCGCTTGTTTGCGCGAAAGATCCACACCCCAGGCGAAAATATCGAGCCAGGCCCCCTTGGCGAAGCGCAGAAACACATTGGGCAGCGCGTCTTTGACCAGAAGTTTCACCAGCCAGAGGCAGGGCGCGGTGGCAATGGCCGTGACCAGCCGCCAGAACGGCGACCAGGCGCTGTTGTTAGTGATTTTGCAGTCCGCGTCCGCAACTATCCCGTCCCAGGCGGCGCGCGCCTCTTCCCCGGTCACGGGCATGCCGGACTCGCGCAGCAGCCCCGTGAACAGTTCTTCGGCAACGGTATCGATGTTTTTTTGCGTTTGGATCATGCCGCCCACTCCCGAACCGGCCCCATATCGATATGCACAAAGGTGGAGTAGCGCCCTATGCCGCGAAAACCGGCGGCACGCGCGGCCTTGATGAAGGCTTCCCGGTCTTTGGACGCGCAGCGGCAGTCAAAGGCAATCTTGAGGTGCCGGGAATGGAGCGCCCCGTGCACCGCCCGATTATGCGCCGCGCAGCGGTGGGCGGAGTTGATGCGGATGGGGCGGCCCCAGGCGGTGCGCAGAGCTTGCAAAGCGTGCATACTCTCCGGATCATAGTACAGTTCTCCGCAGCACTTACAGGCGACTTCCGCCGGGCTGAAGTCCGGCCAGGGCCAGGCTTCGGCGCAGCCGGAAATATGGGCGTACAGTGCGGTATTCATCAAAGTTTCCTTCCCCCTTCAGAGGAAAAAGCAGGTTGACAAGACGGCAAAGCCGATGAAATCCTTTTTGTAATCCCTCCGCTTCAGGGAGGGGCAATCCGCACGGCTCCTTTGCGCTGTTGCGGAGTCAGTTGGCGGAAGGAGCCGACTGTGGATTGAAACCTGTTGTGAGGATCAGGGATAGAGGGCCGTAGTTGACCGTAATGGCGGTCAGCCGGTATTCGCCGGGCCGTGATTCGCTGATTTCCGTGGAGCCGGGCACGATGCGCGCATCCTCGTCCACCATGAGGGAGAGGCGCACAATATTGGTTTTGCGCTTTCTTATGTCGCGCTCCGCAATAATGCCTACCAGCAGGCCGGACTCGCGGATCATATGCATAATATCCTGGGCTATGGAGGGCCGGTCCCAGACCATAACCGGGATGCCGCCCGCATCCAGGGTGATGTCGTCATTTGTTATGAGCAGATCGATAAAGTCGGGCATGGCTAAAATCCGTTCATATAGGCCATTTCAGCCAGATCCGCCTGACTTATGGCCGTTTCCACATGGATATGCTGCTCGTTGATGCTCAGACGCTTGCCGCTGTTGTTTGTCACGGCCTTCGTGATATCGCGGGATATGCCGCCGGGCGCTATGGCGGGGCGGCGCAGATCCGCCTGGATGGACGGGGGAGCCGCCTTTTCCGGAGGGGTTGCCGCCCCGGCC
>DBDO01000086.1:5023-5985 GCA_002293605.1 Desulfovibrionaceae bacterium UBA930 | reverse complement strand
CGCATCCTCCCGGCTGACGAGGCCCCGCTTGCGGCGGATAGGGCACAGGGACCGCCCATTGCGCCTTCCTTTGCCACGGGCACTTCTTTTGCCCTCACGCTGGAGCAGGAGGCCGCGCTTGCCCCCTTGCGCGTGGCCCTGCTGTCCGGCAAGGCGGAAACCCGCCTGCTCTTCGGCATTACCGGCAGCGGCAAAACCGCCCTCTATCTTGAGCTTGCAAAACAAACGCTCGCGGCAGGGCGCTCCGTGCTGTTGCTGGCCCCGGAAGTGGCTCTGGCCCTCAAACTTCGGGGCGATGTTCTGGCCGCCCTGCCCGAGTTGCCCAAAGAGCGATTGATTCTCTTCCACGGCTATCAGGGCGCTGCGACCAGGGAGGCAGCCTTTTTCAATCTGGCCCGGAACAGCCCCTCTTCTTTGGGGGACTCTGTCCCCCAAGCCCCCCGGCAGGGGACTCAATCCCCTGCACCCCCCTTAGAGGAGCCGGGCGTGCTGGTGGTGGGCACGCGCTCCGCCCTGCTCCTGCCCCTGGAAAATATCGGGCTGATAGTGCTGGACGAGGAACATGACGCCTCCTTCAAACAGGACGAAGGCTTTGCCTATCAGGCCAAGGAAGTGGCCTGGTACCGTGCCAGGCAGCAAAAGGCCCTGCTGCTCATGGGCTCGGCCACGCCCGATGTGAAGAGCTTTCATGCCGCCAAAGAGGGGCATATCCCCCTGCATGTGCTGCGCGAACGCGTTGGCGGCGGAGCCCTGCCCGAGGTTGCGCTCGTGCACTTGCCCAAGGGCGGTGCCCAGGCCTCTCTGCTGGCCGAAGAAAGCCTTGCCGCGCTGCACGCGGCAAGCGAGCGGGGGGAGCAGTCCGTCATTCTGCTCAACCGCCGGGGCTACGCCCCCCTGATGTACTGCCGCTCCTGCAACAGCGTGGTCAAATGCCCGCACTGCGATATCGGCCTTGCCTATCA
>DBDO01000086.1:0-5018 GCA_002293605.1 Desulfovibrionaceae bacterium UBA930 | reverse complement strand
TCTATCCCTCGCCCTGCCCTTCGTGCAGACATATGGCTTTTTTACCTCTGGGCCAAGGTACGGAAAAACTGGAGGAAGGGCTTTGCGCCGCGCTCCCTCCCGGTGCGGCGGTGCTGCGCCTGGACAGGGACAGCACGCGGCGGCCCGGCCGTATGGAGGAGATTCTGGCCGCCTTCGCGCGCAAGGAGGCCGCCGTGCTGGTAGGCACTCAGATGCTTTCCAAAGGGCACCATTTTCCCGATGTAACCCTTGCCATAATCGCGGACGCGGACCTTGGCCTTAATCTGCCCGACTACCGGGCTGCGGAGCGCACCTTTCAACTGCTCGTGCAGGCCTCGGGCCGTTCCGGACGCGGAGACAAGCCCGGCAGGGTGCTCATCCAGACCAGAGACCCGAACCACTACTGCTGGGAGTACGTGAGAAAAGCCGATTACGAGGGCTTTTTCGCGCACGAGCTGGCCCTGCGCAAAAAGTACCGCTACCCGCCCTTTGTGCGCCTGGCGCTCATCCGCATCTCCTGCCCGGTGCAGGAAGAACACGCCCAGGATGCCCTGACAGCCCTTGGCAAAACACTGCGCCAAAAAGGCAGGGAGATCGGCGTGAGCGTGCTCGGCCCGGCCCCGGCCCCCATCCCTTTGCTTATGGGTCGCAAACGCTGGCAGTGCATGCTCAAGGGCGATGATTGGCAAGCCCTGCGCAGCCTGTTCGCCGCAGCACTGGCCGCTACCGCCAAAAGCCCCTTACGCCTTAAACTGGACCTGGATCCGGTGAATATGCTATAAAACTTTTGAGGCTCTATAGTACCTATTCCGTCAAATGGAACATTTGAAGAAGGTAAAAATATGACCAACCAGGACACGACTCCCCGCTGGCTGTATCGCTTCAACAATTACAAGCGGGCCTTTTTTCTGCTCCAGGAAGCTGTCACATCAGAAAAACCGTTGACCCAACTGGAGAAGGAAGGTTGCATTCAGCGTTTCGAATATGCCTTTGAGCTGGCCTGGAAAGTCATGAAAGATTATCTGGAAAGCGAGGGACTGGTTATATCGCCGCTCACCCCTGCCCATGTCATCCGCACGGCTTTTACGGCAAGGCTCCTTGCCGATGGGCAGGTATGGATGGATGCCCTGGATGCCAGGAACAAAATGTCTCATGTGTATGATCTTGCGACATTTGAGAAGGTTATAGCGGATATACGCTCAAGCTACCTTGCGGCGATGGAAGCCGCGTATATGTTCTTTCTCGAAAAAGCGGGGGCGCATGACCTTTGATCATGGACTCAGCCAAGGGCATCTTGACTGTCTGCGCGATATTCTGGCCCCCTTTGCCGCCAGCATTGAACGGGTAGTGGTCTTCGGATCGCGCGCTTCCGGAACATACCGCCCGGATTCCGATATAGACCTTGCGCTCTACGGGTCTGTGGAGGAGAAGACCGTAAGCCGTCTGCACACCCTGTTTATGGACAGCTCTCTGCCGATGACTGTCGATATACAGGCCTATGAGCGCATCCAGTATCAGCCCTTGCGCCGCCATATTGATATGGCGGGAAAAACGCTGTTCACCCATAAGGACTTGCTGGCATGTATTACAAAAAAGGATTCTGGAAAGTTTGGGGAAGGTGATCCATATCGGCAAGCAGGTGCGTGATTATACTGCCCCCACCTTTACACAGAACCCTTCCGTGTTTATCTGCACACAGGCCTTTGAATAAAAAGTGCAGACTATGAAAACAACCCAACAACAGCACTTCAGCGTGCCGGCTTCTTTGCCTTTTCACGAAATACGCACCACGCTCAACAGTGTCTCGCCCTATGCCGAGCATGTGCATTCAAGCTTTTCCTTCGGGCTGATTCTTGAGGGACGCACCTGCTTTTCCCTGGGGAAAAAAGAATATCTGGCGCAGCCCGGCGATATCGTGCTGATCGCCCCCTGGCAGGCGCATAGCTGCAACCCTGTTGAGGGCAGACCCCGAAGCTATCACATGGCCTATGTGGATGCCTCGTGGTTTCATACGCGCCTGGGCATGCTGCTGCACCAACAGTGCGGCTTGCGAGTGGCCGAGCCGCTTGTCAGGGATGCCGGACTCTTTACCGAGGCGCGCGGCCTGCTTGAGGCCCTTGCACGCGAAAGCGCTGCATCGGAATCCGATCTGGCGGCGCTCTTGAGTATAATGCAGACCCGCCACCGCGCGTTCGCACCCGGCCCGGAAGAAATCCCCGCTCTGGCAAAAGATTCTCTGCCAGCGGAGCTTAAGGAAGGGGAGCATTCCGTCTGCGCCCTGGCGAAGCGCGCCGGAGTCCGAAGGGAGAGCTTTTCGCGCTCCTTTCGACGAAATGCCGGACTGCCCCCGCAAAATTACCTGCATTGCCTTCGCCTGGAGCACGGGCGGCATCTGCTTCTTGAGGGAAGCGGCATTGCAGAGGCCGCTATAGCCTCCGGCTATGTCGACCAAAGCCATTTTCACCGCATGTTCGTTAAATACTGCTCGGTCACACCCGGCTGCTACCGCAAAAACCTGTCACATTCGTACAAGAAATAAAGGCAGGGCATGCGTACTGTCTCCCCATAGAGCAATTTCACCTTGAGATTGCCGCTCAACGGAGACAACAGACATGCCGGATTTCATCCCTCAAACCTTTGCGGTATTGGCCCTTGCGCACTTTCTGGCCCTTCTCAGCCCCGGCCCGGATTTCTTTTTGATCGTGGGTCATGCCGTGCGCCACCGGCTGCGCGGCAGCTTCTTCATCTGCCTTGGCATCGCCCTTGGCAATGCCGTGTATATCGCTGTTGCCATCGCCGGATGGTCAGCCGTAAGACAGAGCCCGCTTATCTATAAAAGCCTGGAAATAGCGGGAGCCCTCTACCTGCTCTGGATGGGCTTTATGCTGCTGCGGGCCAGCAGGCGCTCGGCAGCCTTCTCTCTTGAAAAGACCGCGCCGCTCTCTCCTGTCAGACAGCTGTGCATCGGCCTTGCCTCAGCCTTGCTCAACCCCAAAAATGCCGTGTTCTACCTAAGCTTGATGACGATCATCATTGGGGCCGAGGCAACGCTTGCGCAGCAGCTCTTCTCGGGCCTCTGGATGGCCCTGCTCGTCTTTTTCTGGGATGCCGGGCTGGCCGCAGCCATTGCCCACCCCAAGGTACAAAAGGTGCTGGAGAAGAAGATCCCGCTTGTTGAAGGCCTTGCCGGAATCGTTCTCATTCTGCTTGCGCTGTGCTTTGTGCTGATTCCCCTTGTGAGCCGATCCTAACCGCCCCCAAGGCCCACATACACAGGCAAGTTAAGGAAAATTTCCCTAGTAAATGTGAGAATTTTGTCCATGATCCAGGGAAAGGCGATCAGAAGCGCCAGAAACATGGAGAGAATTTTAGGAATAAAGGCCAGGGTCGGCTCCTGAATTTGCGTGGCCGCCTGAAAAATGCTGACGATAAGCCCCACCCCCAGCCCGACGCCGAGTAGGGGCAGCGAAATCAGCAAGGTCAGCTCAATGGCCTGACGGGCAAAGCCCACGACAAATTCCTGGGTCACACTTTTACTCCGGCAAAAGATGAAGGACGATGAGGGGCTCTTCCTCACTATATTTGGGGCTCCGCCCCAAACCGAGGCCCTCCAGCAAAAAACTTAGGAATGCGCTAATTAATGGCCTTTTGGGAAACGCGTAGTTATTTTGTTTGGCAAGGCGCGAGGGAATTTCCCTCCGGGGGCTGGACTCTTTGGTCCTGCCCCCGGAGGGAAAGCCCAAGCAACGCCGCCAAACGGAATAAATCAGCGTTTCCTTAGCTTACAAAGCTGTTCACCAAGGACCCCACCAGCAAGGTCCAACCGTCCACCATGACGAAGAGCAGCAGCTTAAAGGGCATGGACACCATCATGGGCGGCAGCATCATCATGCCCATGGCCAGAAGGGTGCTGGATATCACCATATCAAGAATCAAAAAGGGGATATAGATCAAAAAGCCTATGGTGAAGCCGGTCTTCAGTTCGCTGATCACAAAGGCCGCAGCCAGGGAAATGGTCGGGACATCTTCCTTGGTGGCGGGCCGGTCCATCTTGGTGATAGAATAAAAAATAGACAGATCCCGCTCCCGGGTATGCCTGAACATGAATTCGCGCAACGGGGCCTGGGCCTTGGTCAGGGCCTCGTCAAAATCCATGCGCTCTTCAAGATAGGGTTGCAGGGCGGTATCGTTGATAGCTTTGCCCACGGGCATCATGATGGCCACGCTCATGAAGATGGCAAGGCTCACCAGCACCTGATTCGGCGGCAGTTGCTGCACGCCAAGGGCCTGACGCACAAAGTGAAAAACCACGATAATGCGGGTGAAGCTGGTCACGGTAAGCGCAATGGCCGGGGCCAGGGAAAGCACCGTGAGCATGAAGAGGATTTCCAGGGCCAGGGAAATGCCTCTGGGCTCCGGGGAGCCCCCCGACATGGTCAGTTGCAGGTTGGGCATGACCAAGTCTTGCGCGGCCAGCGCGCTTTCAGACCCAAGGCCCGTAAAGAAGGCAAAAGCAGAGGCGAACGCAAAAAAACGCGCAAGACCGGAACTGTGCAGCGGGGCCTCTCCTGCCGTTATATCGTAGCCTTTATGCATCCGGCGCGCCGCCCCCTGCGGCATCCTCTTCAAGGGGCTGCTCCGCAAGCAGGGTAATCTGCTGCTCCGTAAGCCCGAGTAAAAGGCGCTTGTCCATGCAGCGCACGCTCATCAGCCAGCGCTTGTCCCCAAGGGCGAGGCGGCTTTCAACGCGCATCTCTGGACCGCTTCGGGCAAAGGGGGTTCTGCCTTTTGTCAGACGCCTCAGCAGCCAGAGCAGGACGATAAAGGCGACCAGCACAAAACAGAGCATGGCCAGGGCTTCGAAATAGCCTTTAAGGGAGCTTCCTCCGCCCGGCAGGGAAAACAAGGGGCTGTTCGCATCAAGGGCTTGTTGTCCGGCATGCGCCCCCTGAGGGGGGCTGGCCTGCATCTTTGGCACAGCCGTACCGGGCATGGCCGCAGGCGGGCGCAGGGGCACG
>DBDO01000122.1:359-13515 GCA_002293605.1 Desulfovibrionaceae bacterium UBA930 | reverse complement strand
CTCCTGGTCCAAGGGACCCCGCTACGAGGACAAACCCTGCGAAACCGGTCCCCTGGCCAACATGCTGGTGGGCTACGCGGGCGGCAACAAGCCTGTGGTGGATGGCGTCAATGCCGTGCTCAAGGCCCTGAACGTGGGACCCGAAGCCCTGTTCTCCACCCTGGGCCGCACCGCAGCCCGCGGCGTGGAAACCCTGGTTGTCGCCAATCAGGTTGAAGGCTGGGTCAAGGAGTTCGAAGAGCAGATCGCCAAGGAAAAAGAGCCCAAAATCGTGGAAAAATGGGAAATGCCCAAGTCCGCCAGGGGCGCGGGCTTTGTCACCGCTACGCGCGGCGGCCTCTCGCACTGGATCAACATTGAAGACGGCAAAATCGCCAACTTCCAGCTCGTTGTTCCCACCACCTGGAACATGAGCCCGCGTGACGCCAGAGGCGTGCAAGGCCCCTTTGAAGAAGCCCTTACCGGCCTGCCCATTGCCGACCCCAAGCGCCCGGTGGAAATTCTGCGCACCATCCACTCCTTTGACCCCTGCATCGCCTGCGCGGTGCACGTCATTGATCCGGAAAGCAACGAACGGCGCGTGTTTAAGGTTTTGTAGACGTTTTCAGTCGCTGTTCTGTAATACTTTTATGGGGAGGCTCTGCCTCCCCATACCCCTCCGGCAGGGGACGTGGTCCCCTGCACCCGCAACTTTCCGAAAAGTGGCTTTGCCGCTTTTCGGCGAAGGGGGTTAAGGGGCCTCAGGCCCCTTGCGGGGCTTGGGGCGGAGCCCCAAATGTATTCAGAAACAAATCTCTCGCTTTCATTATTTCGGAAAAACGGCGCTTCACGCCGTTTTTCCGCTTCTTCCTATCTTTTGCACAGGACGGTCACGGTACATGGACAAGCGCATTCTTCTCCTTGGCGTGGGCAACCTTTTGTATTCCGATGAAGGGCTCGGCGTGCACGCCGTCAAACACCTGGAGGAAGGCTATGCCTTTTCCCCCAACGTGACCCTGATGGACGGCGGCGTTATGGGAAAAGTGCTCATGAACGAGCTAATCGAGCACGACCACGTCATTGTTATGGATGCCGTGCTCGGCGGCGAAGCGCCGGGAACGCTCTACCGGCTGGAAGACGAAGGCTTGCGCAAAAGTCTCGGCTTCAAAGATTCCCAGCATGATGTGGACTTTGTGGATACCCTGATTTCCTGCGAAATCATCGGACGCCGCCCCAGTGCCGTGGTTATCGGCATGGAACCGCAGGACTGGAAAAATATGAGCGTGGAGCTTACGCCCGTGTGCGCGGAAAAACTGCCCGAGCTTATACGCCACGCCCTGGCGGAGCTTGAAGCGGCGGGCGGCACGGCCACGCCGCTATAAAATACTTTACTGCTTCACCCTCGAAGCAACAGCGCGCACTCTGCACTGTTGCTTCGGAAATTGCGGGGCCAGGGGCCTCAGGCGGAGCGGTCCGGGGAGGCAGAGCCTCCCCGGAAAAAAACATCAGGCATAGATCCGCGCAGGCGCAACTGCTGCGCTGTTTTCTATTTGACTCAATTCCGCCTTGATATCCTCAAGGCGTTCCACAAAAAGCTCCACGAGCGGGGGCGCAAACTTACGGCCCGACTGTCTTTTAAGGTGGGCAAGCACTTCTTCTTCCGGCAGGGCCTTGCGATAAACGCGGTCATACTGCATGGCGTCATACACATCGGCAATAGACACAATCTGCGCTTCAAGCGGTATCTCATCGCCCTTGAGCCCGCCGGGATAGCCCGAACCGTCCCAATGCTCGTGGTGGCAGCGGGCAATTCGTTCCGCCATCTGGATGGTGGCGTCCCGCGAGCCGGAGAGTATCTGCGCGCCAATAATCGCATGCTGCTGTATCTGTTTGTATTCATCCGGGTTCAGGCTGGAATTTTTGAGCAGCACGGAATCGCTGATGCCGATCTTGCCGATATCGTGCAGGGGGGCGGCGGCCCGGATTCTGTCAATTCGGCCCTGCTCCCAGCCGAGCAAAAAGCCCATGCGGGCACTCATGGTGCCTATGCGGCTGACGTGTTGCGCGGTTTCATGGTCGCGCCATTCCAGGGCGTTGAACAGGCGGGCCACTATTTCTTCCTGGGTTTCACGAATGGCCTGCGTTTGCTGGCGCACCAGGTATTCCAGGTTGGAGGTATAATCGCGCAAGGTCCGCTCGGAGCGAACAAGCCGGTTGGCCACCTGCACCCGGAGCTGCAACTGCATTTCGTTGAAGGGCTTTACAATATAGTCATCGACCATACCCTGCCTGAAGCCCTGCACCAAATCTTCCGCCTCTCCCTTGGCAGTGAGCAGGATGATGTAGATATAGCGGGAAGACTCCGTAAGTTCCCTGGCCTTGGAGGCAAACTCTATGCCGTTCATAAAGGGCATGTCCCAGTCTGTAATGATGATGTCCACTTCCTCGGGGTGGCTCAACAAATAGGTCAGGGCGTCCCGGCCATTTTCCATCTCAATGACCGTATGTCCCCAGTTACGTAGTTGTGCGGCCAGAATAAAACGCGCCATTTCCTGATCTTCGGCAATAAGAATATGCATAGCGTCTTCACACTGTATTATTCAAAGTTCCATCATGTAAATATATCGACAATTCTTCACATAAAAGGCGCACATCCGCTTCTATACGGCTGAATAGCGCATCTATCGCCTCTTTGTTTTCGCCAGTTGCTGACGATTGTAACAATCCTTCAAAGGCAACGATATTTTTGTAAAGCTGCCCATCCGTATAATAGCTGCTTAAACCTTTGAGCGCGTGCACGCTCTTTGCTGCAGCAAGACTCTCATCCTGCCTTAGAAAGCTGTCCGTTTCGCGCAGCAGCTTGTCCGCATCGCGCAGATACAGGCGCACGGCCTGGGCCACAATCATCTCATTCGCGCCCAGCGAGCGCCGCAGCAGGGCCTTGTCGAGTATACGACAGGTCTCGCCCTTTGCTTCCGGAGCCTCGGACGGCTCGGCATCTGACTCCTTCGCCCGGGCCGCAGCCTCACGCCCGGAAGGATCCACCGGCTCGGCAGGGGCATGAGACTCAAGGGAAAACTCTTTGGCCGCCCAAGTGATCATCTCGGACAGCCGGTCCAGATGGAGCGGTTTGGTGATATAGCCGTCCATGCCTTCGGCCAGGTATTTTTCCCTGTCTCCTTTGAGGGCGTGGGCTGTCATGGCGATAATCGGCGTACGCTTGAACAAAATGCCGTCCGCTTCGTCTTTACGAATGCGCCGCGTTGCCTCAACGCCGTCCATGACCGGCATCTGGATATCCATAAAGACCAGATCAAAGGCCTCTTCCGCCATTGCCAGCAAGGCCTGTTCGCCGTTTTCGGCAATACGCACCTTATGCCCCATGCCCTGAAGCATATGCGTTGCCACGGCCTGGTTCATTTCCATGTCTTCCACGAGCAGAATATCAAAATGGTATTCCGGCTCTGCCGGGCCTGCCTGTAGGCTGGCACTCTCATAGGCCTTTTTCGCGGGCGGAGCCAGCACGTTTTTAATCACAGTGAGCAAGTCGTCCGGCCGTACCGGCTTGGCAAGATTCGCCCTGTACAGCGGGGCCTTTTCTTCCTCTGCCGGAACCATACCTGAGGAAAGCAGAATGACGGGGATGTCGCGCAGGCTCTCCTGCTGCTGCATGGCCTTCATCAGGCCGATGCCGTCGCGCTCCGGCATTTGCAGATCAGAAAGTACCAGATCAACGGGAACCCGTGCGTTTTCGGCAAAATACATATGCCGCAGGGCCTCATCAACGCTGGCGCATTCAAAGGGTGCCATGCCCCAGGCCAGAAGCTGCTCCAGAAAGATGCGCCGGTTGGCGGCGTTGTCGTCCACAATCAGGACCCGCTTGTCCTTGATCGTTTCATTGGACAAATGCACCGGTGCCTCGGAGCTTGGCAGGGCCGGAAGATAGAGGGAGAAAGAAAAGGTGCTGCCCTTGCCGAGTACGCTGACCAGATCGAGTGAAGAGCCCATAAGCGAGGCCAGTTTTTGCACAATGGCCAGGCCGAGACCTGTGCCGCCGAAGCGGCGCGTTGTGGAGCGGTCCACCTGTTCAAAGGCGTCAAAAATGGTCTTTTGCTTCTCAAGCGGAATGCCGATGCCCGTATCTGTCACGCTGACGCGCAGACCGATCTTGTCATCCGGGGAGGGAACGCTCTGGACCTGCAATATGACCTCGCCCTGCTCGGTGAACTTTATCGCGTTACTGAGCAGATTCATAAGTATCTGGCGGATACGGTTGTAATCGCCCAGCAAAAGATCCGGCAGCTTAACGTCTATCTGCACCAGCATTTCTATATGCTTTTTGTGCGCGATGGGGGCGAGGCTTTTCACCGCATCAAAGACCAGGTCGCGTACACTGAAGGGCACGGGATCAATGGCGATTTTATTGGCCTCTATTTTTGAAAAATCCAGCAGGTCGTTCAGCACGATCAAAAGGCTGTCTCCGCCGTTTTTGATCGTTGCGGCCATGGAGGCCTGGTCCAAGGTCAGGTCGGATTGCAGCAAGAGATCGGACATGCCGATAATGCCGTTGAGCGGAGTGCGTATCTCATGGCTCATATTGGCGAGAAACTCGCTTTTGGCGCGGCTGGCGGCCTCGGCCGCATCCCTGGATTCCTTCAGGGCGGCCGTGCGCTCGCTGACGCGTTGTTCCAGGTCTTGCGTCAATTCGCGCAGGCTTCCTTCCGCCCTGTCGCGCTCACCTATGCGCCGCCGTAAGTTTCTGACAGTATAGACGATGCCGCCCAGGCCCAGCAGCCAGAGCCCGAGGTGAATCAGGAGAAACTGCCGCGCTGCGCTTCCGGCAGCCTGTAGAAAAGGGCTCATGGGCACGGCAACGCTGATGCCGCCACGCACCGAGCCTAGGGTATAGCCCTGGTAGGCGTGACAGGCCATGCAGCTTTCTTCGGTAATCAAAGGGCGAATGAAGCGCAGCTGTTCGCTGCCGTTATAGAACACGCGTTCAAAAACCTCTTTAGCCTCCTTGCGCTCAAGCCGCCCCAGGGCCTCCATCTCCCAGGGGTCGGCCATGTTGGCGGGGCGTATGGGATTGCTGCTGGTAATATGCCCGGAGATGCCGGAATCCAGTTCTCCCAGTTCATGCACCAAACGCGTCATAAAGGCGGGGTTGACCTTGGTCAGCATGCCCAGCGGGCTTGCGATCTCCCTGTTTTCAGCACTCAGATGGGGGTTGGGCTCAATGCCCGTTTTCTGACCGGCAAGCACATACACGCCGCCCATATTGGAAACCCAGCGGCGGTAGATAACATCTTTTTCGAAAGCCGCTCCGGCCAGAACGCGGGCGTAGTTCTGCGCGCGTGTATAAAAAGAACTCACCGAGTACCAGGCTGAAGCGCCGAGAATGAGTGTCCACACCAGAAGAACGGCAAGCCCCGCCCGAAGGATGAACTTCTGATCCTGCGAGGGCGCAAGCGAATTTGAAGACAGTGCGGATTGCATAAAGCCCCCTTGAGGCAGCGGTATGTCAACGCGCAGGACGGCCTGCAATAATCCACATCGGGATAAAAAACGCAGCAGCGTTCATCACGCTTTTTAACTGTATACACATATAGAAAATACAATACTATAAGGCACTAGAAAAACATATTCTTCCTTTATCAAAGAGCTTGCGCCAAGTCCATACTTTCATAATATACTCTTATAGACTATTATGCGACATAACTGTCAAGGCTGGTGCACTGAAATATTTATACAGCTATCTCCACATCATAGAGAGAAGCTTCCGCTGCGGAAGGGCGGAAAAAAGGATACAAGCAGGCGCTGACACAAGACTTATGCAGACAGTAGAACCTCCTGTTATTAGTACGTATTTTATAGTAAGGCCACCAAACAGAAGCAGATCAGCTTTCCCCAAGGCTTGACAAGGCCCGCCCACCTTGCTATCTCTTCACCGGCAAGAGCCGGGCGGCGGTAACGCCGCCAACCCCGCCAGGTCCGAAAGGAAGCAACGGTAACGGTTGTGCCGGGTGTCCGGCTCTTAAAAGGCGCGCTGCCCCGCAATGGGACAGCGCGCCTTTCGCATAAGGGAAAAAATCCGCCTTTTCCTAAAAACCGCACTCTTCGTCAATAAGCAGCACATGAATCCGCCCGGCAGGCACAGAGCGTTGTACCACCGTCCAGTAGGTGCAGATGCGATCCGGGCTGTTGCAATCCATGCAATAGCCCGTTTTAACGCAAGGGGTTTTCTTGCCCAGGCGCATACAGTTGGCCGGGGAAGCCATGCCCTTGATGCGGCTTACCGCTTCTTCCATATTCACGCATATCTTGTTGCGCCCCACCAGCAAAATGACCTTGCGCGGCCCGAACTGCACGGCAGCCGTACGATTGCCGAAAAAATCCACCAGCACCAGCTCGCCCTCTCTGGTCAGGGCGTTGGCCGAACACAAAAAAAGATCGCACAGCAGGGCCTGTCTGCGCAGCTCCAGCATGGCAGGCTGGCCGATGCTGGCGTCAAAGGTGTCCATCACGCTTAAATCCTCGCGCGCTTTGAGCGCCTCCAGCAGCCCGGCCTCACGCACGGTCATGGAACCGCCAAAGGCCACCTGCTTTGCGCCGCTTTCAGGCAAAAGACTCCCCATGACGGCATCCGCCGCGTCCTTCAGGCTGGAGGCAATACTCACGCCAAAGCCCCGGCGGGAGAGATGAGCCGCCGTTTTTTGCAGAATGCAGTCCCAGGCTGACTCCCGCCCGGCCACAAAGGAGGATGCGGCGCGCGCGGCCCCCAGGCGTTCTATGCGTTTTTCCTCATTATTCGACATGATGATACTCCCTGTGATGGTAAAAGGAATTATCAAAGCTTCCAGAGGGATCGTTTTACATTTGGGGCTCCGCCCCAAGCCCCGCAAGGGGCCTCTGGCCCCTTGACCCCTGTTTCCGAAAAGCGGCTGCGCCGCTTTTCGGCGATGGGGATGCAAGGGGGTCACCCCCTTGCCGGGAGTCCAGAGGNNNNAGAGCCGCCGCCAGCACAGTGCGCACCTGCGCGTACAGATCATCAGGGGAGCGCCCGGCATCAACGATGCGAAAACGCTCGGGAAAGCGCCCGGCCCAGTCCAGGTAGCCCTTGCGCACGCGCTGATGAAAGGCCAGGGCCTCGGCCTCAAAGCGCCCTTCCGTCACTTCCGCCCCGCGCTCGGCATTGCGCGCCCTCGCCCTGGCAAGGCCGACAACCGGGTCTACATCAAAGACAAGGGTCATATCCGGCCACAGCCCGTCCACGGCCATGCGGTTCAGTTCGAAAAGGCGCTCCACCGACAATCCGCGCCCATAGCCCTGGTAGACGATTGTGGAGTCCGCATAGCGGTCGGAAAGGACCGGCAACCCCTTGGCCAGGGCCGGACGGATTACCTGCCGCACATGCTGGGCGCGATCCGCAAGGTATAAAAAGAGCTCCGCCTCGGGCGAGACAGCCTGACGGGCGTCCAGCAAAAGGGCGCGAAGCTGTTTGCCAAGTTCGCTCCCTCCCGGCTCTCTGGTGCGCACAAAGGGGAGCTTGCGCTCCTCAAGTTCATCGCACAGGCGCTGCAAGACCGTACTTTTTCCGGACCCTTCCGTCCCTTCAAAGCTGATGAACACAGGCCTTTGCCTCAGCCGAACAAGGAGAGGGGCCGGGCCGGAGACTCCCCCCCCTCCCCGCCTTGGCCGCCCTGACGGGCCTGCTTTGCGGGCTTATCCTGAGGGCCGGACAAAGGAGCTTCCGGCGTGCGCGGGGCCTGAAACAAAAAGCGCTCCAGCGGGGCGTTATAGGAAGACCAGGCATTTACCTCCACCCCGGCAAGGGCGTCCTCCACCTGCTTTATTTTGGCATCGATATTGTCGGCGTAGTGCAGCACAAGGGCTTCAGCAGTCGCGGGCAGACGGGGGGAGCCGAATTCGTGCGTCCCGTGGTGGCTGAGAACAAGATGCTGCAAATGTTCGGCAAGTTCGGGCTCCAGCCCGGATTTTTTGATGAAAGGGGCCAGCTTTTCCAGCAGCAAGGAGATATGCCCGATCAACCGCCCGCTGGTGGTGTACTCAATGGTCAGCCCCGGAGTAAGTTCCCAGATCTTTCCGAGATCGTGACACACAGCCCCGGCGAACAGGGCCTGCCGATCAAGGGCGGGGTAGTGATCGGCAATGCGCAGGCAAAGGCAGGCCACAGAGAGGGTATGTTCCAGCAGCCCGCCCGCAAAAGCGTGATGCATGGCCTTGGCCGCCGGGGCGAGCCGCAGGGCGCTGCCTATTTCCGGGTCGTCCAGAAGGCCCAGCACAAGCTTGCGCCAGGGCTTGTGCCTGAGCGTTTTTTTCGTCAGGTTTTTCAGCTCTTCAAGCATGTCCTCGGGGCTGCGCTGACTCGCGGGCATGAAATCGCCCATGTTCAGGGCGGCCTTTTCCTCTTCCCCAAGCACGCGCAGCGCGTCCACAGCCAGTTCGAGCTTGTCGCGGTAGCTGGTTACCCGCCCCTTCACCCAGACCGCCATGCCCGATGACAGGTTCGGGTAGGCCTGGCTCTGCGGGCTCCATATCTTGCCCCCGAGCGAACCGCTGGCATCGCAAAACTCCAGCCGCCAGTAGGGGCCGTTTCTGGCCTGCCCTTGCTGCGCAACGGACAGAATGAACACTTCCGCGACCTCGTCCCCAAGGGAGAGGTCGCGGACAAACAAAAGCTTGGCGGCAGGGCCGCCTGATCCGGCGCTATGTTCCATCATATCCAGAGTGCAGAATGTTGGTGGTGAAAGTCAGGGGAGTTCTTCGCCCTGAATAGTAATCTCGCTATGCACCATTTCTTCCGGGCACACGGCTTCGAGCATGGCCAGGCATTTGGTCAGCCTGCTCTCCAGATGGCGTTTACTATTGCTCACGGAAACCAGGGCCAGACTCAGCGCGCCCATATCGTTCTCGCTGCCGACCTCGGCCACGCTGACGTTAAAGGTGTTGCGCACCTTCAGCTTCACGCTGTTTGCAACACGCCGTTTATCCTTAAGCGATTCGTTACCGTGCAGCCGAAACTCCACCCCCAGAATGCCTATGAACATCGCGCTCACTTGAGGCCGATTTCCTCATCCGTCAGGTAGCAGGCCGGATCTTCGGCCCAGATATCCCCGTGCCAGGCCTCGGCCCGGGCCCGGAAGTTGCCCCCGCAGATGTTCAGGAAGCGGCATTTAGCGCAGCGCCCGCCCACATGGGCCTTTTTGTCCTTCAATTTATGCAGAAGGTCGATGGCGGGATCGTCCCAGATTTCCGAAAAGGGGCGTTCCAGCACATTGCCGAAGCTATGGTTGCGCCAGAACTGGTCGGCGTGCACCTGTCCGTCCCAGGAGATGCAGCCGATGCCGCGCCCGGAGCTGTTGCCCTCGTTGAACTGCAACAGCTCGAAGATCTCTTCGGCGCGCTTCGGGTCTTCTTTTTTCATGCGCATCCAGAGGTAGGGGCCGTCCGCGTGGTTATCCACGGTCAGCACTTCCTTGGGCTTGCCCTGATCAAAAAGCTCCCTGGTGCGGTCCATGATCAGGTCGAGCACGGCCCGTGTTTCCGCATGGCTGAGATCTTCCTTGATGAGGTCCGAACCGCGGCCCGAATACACGAGGTGGTAAAAACAGATGCGCGGCACTTCAAGATCGCGCACCAGATCGAAGAGCACCGGCACTTCCCCCTGGTTGCGCCTGTTGATGGTGAAGCGCAGGCCCACCTTCAGGCCTTCGGCCTGACAGTTTTCAATGCCCTGAATGGCTTTTTTAAAGCAGCCCGGAACCTTGCGAAAGGTGTCGTGCACCGCTTCCCCGCCGTCCAGGGAAATGCCCACGTAGGAAAGGCCAACTTCCTTAAGTTCGCGCGCCTTTTCTTTGCTGATCAGGGTGCCGTTGGTAGAAATGACCGCGCGCATGCCCTTGCCGGTGGCGTGCTTGGCCAGTTCGGTCAGGTCTTTGCGCACCAGGGGTTCCCCGCCGGAAAAGAGCATTACCGGCGCGCCGTAGGCGGCCAGGTCGTCAATAATCGCCTTGGCCTGTTCCGTGCCGATGGCATCGCTCCCGTTCTCCTCCAGGGCCTGCGCGTAGCAGTGCACGCATTTAAGGTTGCAGCGGCGGGTCATGTTCCAGACCACAACGGGTTTTTTGTCCTCGGCAAACTGCAGAAGATGGGAGGGCAATGATTTGGAATGGCGGCCGTAACGCAGTGCGTCCGAAGGCTCCACCTGGCCACAGTACAGCTTGGATATGCCGATCATGAAAACTCCTGAAAATATGGGCGCGCCTTGCCCGGCGCGGACTCTCCAAGGCCTGTCGACACAAAGAGCAGTTTTGTTCTCTGGCAAGGAAGAAAAGCTTTTTATGGAAGGCGCGTACTCTTACGGTACTCGACTGGACAATTTCGCAGGAAGCGAAATCGGGAACCGCCCGCAGGGCGGGAGCCGAAGGCCGAGGCATAGTACATGCCGAGTCAATAAAAAACTTTTCTGACGCAGTCAGAGGGCAAAAGGGCCTTTGTGTCAAGAGTTCCTGGTCGCAAGGTAAAAAAGGACGGTAATACCGACACGGAATTTATGCAAGCCATGGGTCCGGCGCTTCGCAGCCCGGCTTTTTGCAGGCCCCGCTCTTGCCCTGCGGCCCGTTCATGGCTATGTACAGCCGAAAAGCCCCATTTTTATTCAGGAGACAGCTCTTCATGCCCACAACGCTCACCCCGCGCGCCATCGTGCAGGAACTCGACAAGTACATCGTCGGACAAAACGACGCCAAACGCATGGTGGCTGTTGCCGTGCGCAACCGCTGGCGCAGGCAACGGCTCGACCCCGCCTTGCGGGACGAGGTTTCGCCCAAAAACATCATCATGATGGGGCCGACCGGGGTCGGCAAAACCGAAATAGCCCGGCGTCTTTCCAGGCTCTGCGGTTCCCCTTTTGTCAAGGTTGAGGCCACCAAATATACCGAGGTGGGCTATGTCGGGCGCGATGTCGAATCCATGGTGCGCGATCTCATGGAAATCGGCATTTCCCTTGTTCGGGAAGAAGAGGCCGAGCGCGTCAAGCTCAAGGCGGAACAGGCGGCGGAAGACCGCTTGCTGGATCTTTTGCTGCCTCAGCCCGGCGGACGGGCGGACTATGTGTACGATGGCGACCCCGCGCCCCTCCCCCCTGCCACCGAACGATCCGACAGCACGCGGGAAAAGCTGCGCGCCATGTGGCGGGCCGGGCGTCTTGACGACAGGGAAGTTGAACTGGAAGTGGAGGTATCGAACGGCCCCCAGGTCGAAATGCTCGGCATGCCGGGCATGGAACAGATGGGCTCGCAGATCAAGGACGCCTTTTCCCGCATGTTTCCCGGCAAAAAAAAGCGCCGCAAGTTCAAGTTGCAGGAGGCCTACGACATTCTGGTGCAGGAGGAGTCGGAACGCCTCATCGATCACGAGGCCGTGACCGAACTGGCCCGCGAGCGCGTTGAGCAGAGCGGCATCATCTTTATTGACGAAATAGACAAGGTCGCCATTCCCTCCCACGGAGGGCGCGGGGGCGCGGACGTTTCACGGGAAGGCGTGCAGCGCGATCTGCTGCCGGTTGTTGAAGGCAGCGCGGTCAACACCAAGTACGGCATGGTGCGCACGGATCATATTCTCTTTATCGCGGCCGGAGCCTTTCACATGGCTAAACCTTCAGACCTCATTCCCGAACTGCAGGGCCGCTTTCCCTTGCGGGTTGAACTTTCGCCCCTTGGCAAGGACGAATTTTTGCGCATTCTCAAAGAACCGAACAATGCCCTTACCCTGCAATATGCCGCGCTTATGGAAACCGAAGGCGTGCGCCTTGAGTTCAGTGAGGACGCGCTTGAAGAAATCGCCCTGTTTGCCGAAGAAACCAACAGACAGACGGAAAATATCGGCGCGCGCAGGCTCTATACCATCATGGAAAAAATCCTGGCCGATCTCTCCTTTGACGCCCCGGAACGCGCGGGTGAAACCGTGCGCATCGATAAAGCCAGGGTCAGGGAAAAGCTCGCCGATGTCAGGGAAAACGCCGACTTGAGCCGCTTTATTTTATAGGACGGCCGATTTCTCTGCGCAAGGCGACTCCCCAGGAGTGGAGCATATCAGCAGGGCTGATGATCCCGTTCCAAATGCAACAGGGGGTCCCATTGTGGAGACCCCCTGTTCAGGCATATCTGTCTTAGCGCTTAGAAGGTGTACCGAACGCCTACGGCAAACTGGTGCTGATACAGGTCACCGGCTTTTCCGTAACCCGTGCCGCCTGCACCATCATCATAACTCTTCGTCTTGACTTCACCAAGTCCGACAAAACGGTAACCTATGTCCATTGTCCAGTTTTCCGTAAAGTCATAGCCAAGGCCAGCGCCAAGGTTCCAGGCGAAGTTCGTGACGTTCTTGGAGCCGGTGCTCGGGTTCCATACATCGGTCGGGTCGTCTACTGGGTATTCACTGACCTTAAACTTGGTATTGATAAAAGCCATGCCAAGTCCAGCACCAATATACGGAGTAAATTGTGTGCCGGTATTGATATCCCAATAAGCATTGAAGAACAGAGTCTGGATGCCGAAAGTCTGTTCTCTTTTTCCACTGTAGTCGCCGGCACCATCATTGTAGCTGTAGCTTGCCTCGGCTTCTGCTTTGGAGAACCCGGCATATTCAAGTTCAGCCCGGATAGGGACTCCAAACTTTTTATCGAAGTCATAACCGATAGCGATAGATCCGCCAAAGGTATCGTCCGTCTTGCTGCCAATACTTTCAGTGCCGGACTCCCCAGCAGTAGCGTCATCCCAATGTTCTTTAACGCTATCCATTTGTGTCAGGCCGTAAACAAATTTCGGAGCGACATACAGCCCAAGCTGCTTCCCAGTCGCTGCCGAAGCAAAACTTGGCAGCACCATAACTCCAGCGAGAAGCAATACAACAAGAACACGTTTCATAGATCCTTCCTTCATGGGTTACAGGGTATATCCGCTCCCAACCTTGGGAAAAGCCCCTGGCAGGGATAGGCCGCAAGTTTTTCTGCTTGTGCAGGGAGTGCCAAAAAAACCCCGCTCCATACTAAGGAGCGGGGCAACAGTCCGGCAAAACGCTGTTTTTTGAAATTGCTGAGGACGGCAAAAGCCGCGCCACGTTTACAACGGGACGCGGAAGAGGGAAGGTTCGTTAA
>DBDO01000122.1:0-166 GCA_002293605.1 Desulfovibrionaceae bacterium UBA930 | reverse complement strand
TATCTATCTATGATTATTGTATATATTGCCATATAACAGTCCTTTTCACGCTGTTCATTGTAGCCCCCGCCCAATCGGGAAGGGCTTCGGCTGTAAAGCCGGAAAAGTTAATGCGGTAGTGGTGCAAATAGAGGAGACAGGGGCCGGGAGGGGGCGGAGCGTATTG
>DBDO01000152.1:2987-3890 GCA_002293605.1 Desulfovibrionaceae bacterium UBA930 | reverse complement strand
CAGCCTCTCCACGGGAAGGGTTGCGGGCGTGCGCACCATACGGACTGAAGTTCCGGCCGGGGGCAAGGACGGCCCGGCCCTGGCAAGGGCCATGGAAT
Organism: Desulfovibrionaceae bacterium UBA930; assembly: GCA_002293605.1. GTDB lineage: Bacteria > Desulfobacterota > Desulfovibrionia > Desulfovibrionales > Desulfovibrionaceae > Frigididesulfovibrio. The sequence continues at coordinate 3,792 of DBDO01000152.1, read as the reverse complement.
GCGCCCTGGGCCAGGGGCTGGAGCAGGCTTTGCCCTGGATTGCCGGGGTGATGCGCTCCATGCGGTAGGGGGTGCCGCCTAAGGTCATCTGAACGATAGGATATCTAGNNCTTTGAGATGCTTGCTTAACGGCAAGCAATGCTCACCTGCAAGCATCTCGTGGCAAGGATTTATGAGCACATCCTTGTAGAGCACAACGTTTCAAAGGCGATTTGCTCTAGCTCCGCACCCTCTCCTGTCCCATTGCCTTTTTGAGCCAGGTCTTGATCTCCTCGCTGATGGCGTGCAGCCCGCGCGCCCTGCCGAACTCCTGTCTGAAATGCGGCAGCAGCTCTTCCGGCAGGGGAAAGGAGACGAGATCCCTGGCTTTTTCCGAATTGCGCTCCACCAGCCGGATCATGGGCCGCTCTTCCCAGGCGTCCAGCACGAAATAGCGGGAAAGATCCGTTTTGGAACGCACCGGAGGGTATTCCGCGTGCCAGTCGTTATTGCCCCATTCCAGGTACATGGTCACCGCATGTTCCGGGGTCATGTTCCAATCGATATCGCAATCCATAAAGGCTTTCAGGGCGTCCATACGCTCCCTCCTTTCCGGGGTCAGGTCTCAGGAATTGGGGCTAGCGCCCCAAACCCCGTCCGGGGGAAATGATTTCCCCCGGCCCCCCTCAGCTTGCTTTGCCCGCGCTTTGCGCAAACAAAGCAACAATGAGGGGTGTGGGGGGCCGTGTAACTACGCGCTTTTGACCTCAACGACTTCTATGACGAAGTTCAGGCTTTTTCCGGCCAGGGGGTGGTTGCCGTCCAG
>DBDO01000152.1:347-2971 GCA_002293605.1 Desulfovibrionaceae bacterium UBA930 | reverse complement strand
ATTTGCAGCCACATGCCCTCTTCCGGCTCAATATGGTCCGGCACTTCGCTGCGCGGCACAAGGATGATCATCTCTTCGTTACGCTCGCCATAGGCCTGCTCGGGGGGAATGCGGACGGAAACCGTATCGCCCGGATTTTTTCCCTCAAGCGCGGCTTCAAAACCGGGGATGATCATGCCGCCGCCCATGACAAATTCGAGCGGCTCGCGCCCCTTGGAAGAGTCAAATTCCGTGCCGTCGTCAAGCGTGCCGGTATAGTGCACAAATACTGTATCGCCTTTTGCAATGCTCATGTAAACTCCTTATTTCGCAACAGACATCATCAATTTAATCCGATTAATCTGATTGGCCTCGCTCGCGCCCGGATCATAGTCCAGGGCCGCGATATTGGCTTCGGGAAAGCGGTGCTTGAGCTCCTTCATCAGGCCTTTGCCCGTGATATGGTTGGGCAGGCAGCCAAAGGGCTGCATGCATAAAATATTGGGCACGCCCGATTCCAGCAGTTCCACCATTTCGGCGGCAAGCAGCCAGCCTTCGCCGGTCTGGTGTCCGAGGGAGATAAGTCCTTTGGTCTTTTTACGCAAGGTATGAAAGCGCAGCGGCGCGGTAAAGCGCTTGCTGAGTCCGAGGGTCAGGCGCATGCCCGCCCGGCAAAATTCCAGAAAGGCGATACTGAGCAGACTGGCCGCGCAGGCCTTCCAGGATCCGGCAAGGTGGCGGTAATTGAATATGCTGTCGTAGAAGCTGTACAGCACAAAGTCCATAAGGTCGGGCACCACGGCCTCCCCGCCTTCCTGCTCCACCACTTCGGCGGCCCTGTTGTTGGCGTCCGGGTGGTATTTGAGCAGAATTTCGCCCACCAGGCCGACCCTGGGCTTGCGCTGCTCCGTGCTCAAGGGAAAGGTATCAAAGGCCCGGACCATGGAGTACATGGCGTATTCAAAGCGCAAGGGGCTGCCGCCCGCAATGGTGCGGCAGCCTTTTTCCGTCCATTCTTCGGCCAGTTTCAGGGCGCTGCCGGGCACGGCCTCATAGGGTTTGACGCGGTGCAGCATGCGCATGAGGGCATCGCCGTAGAGCCCGCCCATGATGATCTTGCGCAAAAGCCTTCCGGTAAGCTTGAAGCCGGGGTTGGCGTCCAGCCCGCTCACGTTGAAGGAAATGATCGGAATGTGGTGCAGGCCGCAATCGGCCAGGGCTTTACGCAAAAAGGCGATATAGTTGGTGGCCCGGCATCCTCCGCCGGTCTGGGAAATCATGAGGGCGATTTTGTTCTGGTCGTACCTGCCGCTGCGCACGGCGTGCAGGAGCTGGCCCACCACCACGATGGCCGGGAAACAGGCATCGTTGTTGACGTGGCGCAGGCCAAGCTCGATGGCGCTGCGCTCCACTGTGGGCAAAAGCTCGGCCTTGTAGCCTTCGGAGGCGAAAATGGCCTCGATGAAACGAAAATGGAGGGGGGAAAGCTGGGGCACCAGAATGGTGTGCGTCTCCCGCATGGCCTGGGTAAAGGGCGGGGAGGCTTTGTGCTCCACAGCCTTCAACTCGTCCTCCTCCTGTCTGTTCAGGCGCTCGCGCAAGGCCGCGAGCAAGGAGCGGATGCGAATGCGCGCCGGGCCGAGGTTGTCGCCCTCGTCCACTTTTATCTGGGCGTAGAGGCGGCCCTTGCGGGTGACGATCTCTTCGAGCTGATCCGCCGTGATGGCGTCCAGCCCGCAGCCGAAGGAGACCAGCTGAAGCACGGCCATGTTGTCCGTGCCTGCGGCAAAGGCCCCGGCCCGGTAGAGCCGGGAATGGTAGGTCCACTGATCCACCACCCGGAGCGGGCCGGGGTCGGGCATCAGGTGGGCCACGGCGTCTTCGGTGATCACCCCCATGCCGCAGGAGGTGATGAGCTCGGCAATGCCGTGGTGCACTTCCGGGTCCGTATGGTAGGGGTGGCCCGCCAGAACGATGCCGAACAGCTTTTTCTCGTGCAGTTCCTTGAGCGCGCGCTCCCCGGCTGTTCGCATGTCGGCCCTGTAGGCCTCCATGGCGAGAAAGGCCTCGCGCGCGGCCTCTTCAAGCTCGTGCAGGGGGATGTCGGCAAAGAAAGGAATATGGCGCAGACGCCTTGGCAGCACGGCCTCATCCAGGGGCAGAAAGTGGTGGATAAAGGGAATGCCGGAATTGCGCAGTTCGCTGATGTTCTTGTCCAAAAGCTCCGGGTAGCCGATCACCACAGGGCAGTTGTAATTGCCCGCCTGGCTGCTGAAATTCTTCTGCTCAAAGGGCAGGCAGGGGAAAAAGATGGCGTCCACCTTTCGTTCGAGCAAATCCATGACATGCCCGTGCGCGAGCTTGGCGGGGTAGCAGACGGTGTCGGAGGGGATTGTGTGCTGGCCCCTGCGGTAGAGCTCCCGGCTGGATTCCGCCGAAAACACCGTCTCGCAGCTCAAGGACCGGAAGAACTCCGCCCAGAAGGGTAGGTTCTCGTACATGTTGAGCGCTAAAGGCAGGCCTATTTTGGCGCGGTCGCCGCCGTTCAGGGGCAGATTAAGCAGGTATTCGTATTTGTAGCGCATTAGGTTGGGCAGCTCCCGGGCTTTGGCTTTACCGGCGCCCTTCTCGCATTTGTTGCCGGA
>DBDO01000152.1:0-229 GCA_002293605.1 Desulfovibrionaceae bacterium UBA930 | reverse complement strand
GTAAGCGCCCATGAGCTCCGATATATTAAGGCGAACCACGTCGCGCTTAAGCTCCCGCTCAAAGGTCCGCAGCACGGCGTCGTTTAAGAACGTGCCGCCCTGCACCACGATATGCGCCCCCAGCTCCTCCGCGCTTTTGGCCCGTATCACCTTGTACAGGGCGTTTTTTATCACGCTTATGGCAAGCCCCGCGGAGATATCCTCCACCGTGGCGCCGTCCTTCTGCGCC
>DBDO01000105.1:3957-11581 GCA_002293605.1 Desulfovibrionaceae bacterium UBA930 | reverse complement strand
GTTTGGACCTTCTCCCCCCCCGCCAGCGGCTGGCCATTGAATTTTTGCAAAGGGAAGGCGTGGAAGACGCTGCGGTGCTGCATCTGTTTCAGCGCTTGCAGGCCGACCCTGCTGCCTCGATTCTCGGCCCCTTGTCCCAGCTGGCCCCTGTGCGCCCCTGGAGTCTGGAGGCCTGGCCCCAGCGCTTGCAGATGGTGGCCGGTCCCTTTGGGGCGGGCAAAACCTCGGTGGCTGTGCGTCTGGCCCTTGCCTTGCGCCGCGCCGAGCCCTCCTGCCGCATCTGCATGGTCAACGCGGACGCCACCAGGGGGAACGGACGCCTTTTGCTCAAGCACTACTGCGAACTTTCCGATATGGCGTACAAGGAAGCCACCAGCACCCTGGAGCTGGTGGCCTCGCTGAACGAGGCTTTGCGGGAAAAACATGAACGCGTTATAGTGGATTTACCCGGATTTTCCCGGGGCAGACGCCTTGCCGCCCTGATTGCTGATGCGGGCCTTGGCGAACGCTGCGGAGAAGGCCCGGACGATCTGGCCGTGCACCTGACCCTGCCGCCGCATTACGGAACCCTGCAACTGCGCGGCGTGCTGGAACGTTACCGCGTGCCGCATGCGGGAAGTCTGGTCTGGACCAAGCTGGACGAGGCAGAGCACTATGGACAAATCGTCAATGTCGCTGTCAGCACGGGCCTGCCCGTGTCGGCCCTGTCCTTCGGGCCGGGCCTTGGCAACTCCCTGGTTCCGGCCAGGGAAAATATGCTTTGGCGGCTGCTTTTTAAACGGGAACTCCCGGCAGGGGGATGATGATGCGCACGGCGGCCCTCTCGGTTTTTTTGAAGCCTGTATGTAAAGCAACTCTGTGTATCCAAACACTAACGGTTTTCCGGAGCTTTTTATGAAATACGACCTGCCCCTGGTCCTTTCCGTCACCTCCGGCAAAGGCGGCGTCGGCAAGACCAATATTTCGGTCAACCTTGCCTGCTGCCTTGCCAGAGCGGGAAAAAAGGTGGTTCTGCTGGACGCCGACCTTGGCCTTGCCAATGTGGACGTTGTGCTGGGCCTCGCCCCCAGTTTCAACCTTTTCCATTTGTTCCACGAGGGGGCCACCCTTTCCGATGTACTTATGGATACCCCTTACGGCTTCAAGATTCTGCCCGCCTCTTCCGGCATCAGTGAAATGCTTTCGCTCAATCCAGGTCAGAAGGTTACCTTGCTTGAAGCCATGGATGAAATGGAAGACGCCGTTGATTTTTTAATTGTGGACACAGGCGCGGGCATCAGCGACAATGTCATGTATTTCAACCTGGCCTCGCAGGAACGCCTGATCATCATGACCCCCGAGCCCACCTCGCTCACGGACGCTTACGCCCTGATCAAGGTCATGCAGCAAAACCACGGGGTAAACGATTTTCGGGTGCTGGTGAACATGGCTTCGGACGACAAGGCCGCCCTGGATATTTTCCGCCGCCTGTACAAGGCCTGCGATCACTTTCTTGCTGGCGTGAGTCTTGACTATGTGGGCATGATCCCCCGAGACGCGGCAGTGCGCAAGGCGGTTATCAGCCAAAAACCCTTCAGCGTCATGGACCCGAAAAGTCCGGCAGCCAGGGCGATATTTGAAGTGTCACAAACCATACGAACCTGGAACGTGCCCCAACAGCTCGATGGCAACATTAAATTCTTCTGGAAGCGGCTCCTCTTTGCCCAATAAGGGTAGGGAATCCGATGGACAGGCCTGGGAGCTTTTCGACTCCGGGCTTCTGCCCTGGCCGGATTGCACCCCTCTGCAGCAAGAGAGCATTGTGCGCCACTTCGCCCCCAAGGTGAAGTACCTTGCCTTGCGCATGAAGGCCAGACTCCCGCGCAATATCGAACTCGCCGAACTGATCAGCGCGGGTACCCTGGGGCTTATGGAGGCTTTCGGAAAATTCCGCCCCCAGATGGGCATAAAGTTCGATACCTATGCCGAAAACCGCATCCGGGGGGCCATGCTGGACGAGTTGCGAAAGCTGGACTGGTTTCCGCGCTCCCTGCGCCGCCGCGTGCGCATTCTTGATGAAGCCATACACAGGCTGGAGCATCAAAGCGGGACAAGCCCCGGCGAAGAAGCCCTGGCCCAGGAAACCGGCCTGGACATCAAAGAGGTGCGCGAAGGCCTTGAGGCCCTACACAATCAGTTCTGCCTCTCGCTTGAACTTATGCAGGAATCTTTGTCGCCCATTGAATGCGCGGGCGGCGAAGAGCCCTTTGCCCTGGCGGCGGCCCAGGAGTTGATAGATAGAGTAGCTGAACTTATTGAACAATTGACACCGCGCGAGAAGCTGGTATTATCCCTTTATTATACTGATGAACTTAACATGCGGGAAACCGCCGAAGTAATGGGAATTACGGAAGGCAGAGTCTCCCAGCTGCATTCCCAAGCCCTGTTGCGGCTGCGCAAGGAATTCGCCATGCGCCACGGTGAGCCGCATGCGCTGTAAAGGAGACGCACCATGCCTTTCAACCCGAATATGCGCGTGCTGGTGGTTGATGATTTTTCCACCATGCGGCGCATCATCAAAAATATTCTGCGCCAGATCGGCTTCACGAACATCGTGGAGGCGGATGACGGCTCCACTGCCTGGGATGTGCTGAACAAGGACAGAATAGAATTCATCATATCCGACTGGAATATGCCGCAAATGACCGGCATTGAACTTTTGCGCAAGGTGCGCGCGTCCGAAGAATTTGGGGATCTGCCCTTTTTGATGGTCACGGCCGAGGCGCAGCAGGAAAATATCCTTGAAGCGGTGCAGGCCAAGGTTTCCAACTATATCGTCAAGCCCTTCACCGCCGAGGTGATGAAGCAGAAGATTGACAAGATTTTCCCCTGAAGCAGTTTCACTTTGAGATTGTCGCTTAAGGGCGGGTAAGGCTCGCCTACGCCAACAATGAAAGTCAAAATGCTCTGGGGGCTGAACCACAGAGTCCTTCATGTCTCCAGAAAGCGACCCCCTCAGCACTGCTCCGGATACCGCCGCTGACGCGGAGGGACTGGACGCGCCTTCCGCTTCCGCATCCCGGCCGAGCAAGGTGGATCTGGACCTTGACGATGCCCCTTTTCTGGAAGAGCCCGAAGAGGAAAAAACAGAGGAAAGCGCAGCCAAGCCCGCAGCCCCGGCTCCGCCGCCCAAGGCTCTGGAAGAAGCCCCCGCACCCGGCAAGCTCAAGGCCCTGCTGGCCAATAAAAAGAAGCTGGCCATCGTCTGTGCGGCGCTAGCCCTGCTGCTCATTGTTCTGCCCCTGGGGCTTCTGTTTGTTTTTGGCGGGGAAAAACCGCCCCCGCCGCACACGCCGGAGCGAATTACCGTTTCCGGCGTGCCCAAACGCGAGGACGCCCCGCCCGGCCCCACCTTTCTCTACCGTATGCCCTCCTTTTTCGTAGAACGCCGGGGCAGCGAAGGCGAATTGCGCTTTTTGCACTGCGCCTTTGCCATTCCCACGGAAAACTCCGCCCTGTTCATCGAACTCGGCTCAAAAGACATTGCCGTACGCGACGCCGTTTATTACTATCTGCGCAACAAGCCGCTGACCTTTCTGGCTGATCAAAACTCCAGGGAAATGCTCAAACAGGATCTGCTCAGTGTGATCAATGAACAGGTTTCCTCGGAAAAGGTGACGGAATTTCTTTTTGAGGAGTATTTTGTCACTGGCCCGTAGCGGCATCTGTATGGAGTAAAGTATGAGCGTCCTCAACACCTTACCGGCCCCTGTGGTCCAGATGGGCCTTGTGGAAAAAATCGTCGATCAGCAGCAAAATCAACCGCACGCCCTGCTCCAGGCGGAGCAGGAAGCCTCGCGCGAACAGCTCAAGGCCGAAGCGCAGCGCATCGGCAAAAGCGAACTTGTGGAACAGGGCCGCAGGGTGCGGGATCGGGGAGAGAAGCAGAGAGAAAAGCAGCCCGGCCCGGAACACCGGGGAGGGAACAGGCCAGGCCAGCCCCCTGCCGAGTCTTTTGCCGGGCAGGAAAGCGCCTTGCCGGAAGAAACGCCCCCTGCCAATCCCTGGGCCGGAAACATCGTCAACCTGAAAATCTGATTCCGTTCAGCCAGGGGCTGCCTCCAAATTATTAATTTTGCGCCGAGAGCAAGGAAAGCAGCCCTTTTTGCAAAGGGAGTGCAGTCTTATGCTGCTCGAGCGGAGAAAAAAGGGCCGCTTGACGAAGCTATCGGACAAAAGACATATTTGGAGACAGCCTCTATGCAACTTTGGATACTCATAGCCATAACCCTGGCTGAAATCGTGCTGTTCGCCATGCTGCTGCGCTTTTTCAGTCGTTTGCGCAAGTCTGAAGCGCTTTTATTCAAACTCAGCGAAGGGCAGCAAAGCCTGATGGACAAACTACGCGCCAATGCCGAACTGGAACGGGATCTCATGCAGTCCTTCACCGTGCGTCAGGCGAGTTTGCAAAGCCTGAACGCCAGCCTGGAGGAACGCAGCGCCGAATTACAGGCCCTGCTGGAACAGGCCAGGGCCATGAGCCGCTCCCCGCAATTTCTGCGCGAAGTAATTGTTTCAGGCAAGCGCAAGGGCCGCAGTTCCGCCCAGTTGGCCAAGGCCACGGGCCTATCTCTTGATGAAGTTGAATTGATTCTGGCCCAGGCGAAATAAGAAAAAAGGAGTTCGTCTGGTATGCTCTCTTCCCCTTCGCGCACGCTTCCCGTGCCGGAAACCCTTGGCGCGCGTCTGGCCATGTTTCTTCTGTCCATCATGCTTACCGGGCTGGTGCTCTTTGTGCTGACCGCCCTGCGCATGGTCAATCTTGCGCCCCTCAGCCTGGAAAAAACCTTCTCCTGGGTGGTTCTGGCCTCCTGTCTCATTCTTCTGCTGCTTGGCTGGGGCCTCTGGCGCATCATCCGCCGTGAAGTGCTGCACCCCCTGGAACAGATAGAGCGCGAACTCAAGCCAGAGGAACAGCCCGGCCTCGGGCGTGTAGCCGCCACCATGCGTGAGTTGCGCGCAGAGGTCAGCCGCACCCAGGCCGAATTGGACGAAAGCACCCGCAGCCTCAAGCATGCGGAAAAACTGGCTATGCTCGGCCAACTCGCAGCCGGGGTGGCCCACAGCGTGCGCAACCCTTTAACCTCAGTCAAGCTGCGCCTTTTCTCCCTGGAGCGCGGCCTCAGTCTTGACGCGCGCAGGCAGGAGGATTTCTCGGTCATTGCGGACGCCATCCGTCATGTGGACGGCATTGTCAGCAACTTTCTGGAGTTTTCCAAACGGCCGGGCCTGAATCTGGAGCTTGTCTCGCCCTCCAGCGTGGTGGATGCCACCCTGGCCCTGTTCGAGAGCCGCCTGGCCGGCTTTCCGGTCCGCCTCAGCCTGCACCGCATGCGCAGACTGCCCAAAACCCAGGCAGATCCAGAGCAACTGCGCGAAGCCTTGCTCAATATCCTGCACAACGCCTGTGAGGCTATGGAGTATTCCGGCAGCCTGAGCCTGGAAGAATCCGTGATTGCCGGAGAGCAGGGTTGCTTTTTCGCAGCCGTGCGCATTGCCGATTCCGGCCCCGGCATTGCCGCCGAACACCTGCCCGATATCTTCACGCCCTTTTTCAGTACCAAGGCCCAGGGCACCGGCCTTGGGCTGCCCATTGCCAAGGGCATTCTGGAAGAGCACGGCGGTGACATTCAGGTGAGTTCTGCGCCCCGCGCAGGCGCAGCCTTTACCCTGCTTATTCCCTTACGGGAGCCTTTTCATGAAAAGGACGCCATGCGTGACAGGCTGGGCTCAAAAGCCGGGCAACGGCAGCACTCCCGTCTGCGCGCCGACATTGCCGCGCCAGAATGACTGGTGCGCTGTTGTATCTGGGGAGCTTTCGTTCCCCAGACCCCTGGCAGAGGGGTCAGCCCTTTGCCATCAATAACTGAAGCGCGCCCCTTGCGGAGCGCGCTTTTTCTTTGTTTGTAACGGGTCTTGGGGATCCCCACCCGATGACCCCGCTAACCGATAAGCGACAGGGCCATTTGCGGCAGCGAGTTGGCCTGTGAGAGCATGGCCACCGCAGACTGGGTGAGAATCTGGTTACGTACGAATTCCGTCATTTCAAGGGACACGTCCACATCGGAAATCCGGGATTCAGCGGACTGCATGTTTTCAGCCTGAATCTGCAGGGTGCTGATGGTGTTTTCCAGACGGTTCTGCATGGCACCCAGGTTCGCGCGAATCTTGTCCTTGGAGATAATGGCCTTGTTAAGGCCTTCCAGGGCCTTTTGCGCCTGCCCCTGGGTGGAAACCGTATAGGCCTCCGAGGTCGTTTCTGCAGTATTGCCTACGCCCAGCGCGGAAGCGGTCGCATTGTTGATCTGGATGTAGTAATAGTCTTCAGAGGAATCATTGGCCGAACCGAAGTGCACCTTCAGCTTGCCGGTGGAGGTGAGTTCTTCGCCGCTGTGCGAGGCACCGGACAGGTTGCCGTTAAGCAGGTGCACGCCGTTAAAGTCCGTGGCATTGGCGATACGGGTGATTTCCGAAGCCATGGCCTGGTATTCGGAATCGATCATCAGGCGCTGGTCCGAGGTGTAGGTGCCGGTGGCAGCCTGTTCGGCCAGTTCCTTCATGCGAACCAGCTTTTCATCGATGATGCCGAGAGCGCCGTCAGCGGTCTGAATCAAAGAAATGGCATCNNTTGGCGTTGCGCACGCCCTGGTTCAGGGCCGCGATTTCAGAACGCATAAGTTCGCGAATGGCAAGACCGGCGGCATCGTCAGCAGCGGAGTTGACCCGAAGGCCCGAGGACAGGCGCTGCACGGATGTGGACAGGTTGTTGTACGAAGTGCCCAGGTTGCGCGCGGCGTTCATGGCCATCAAGTTGTGATTGATAACGAGACTCATAATATTCCTCCTTGAATATTACGTGGTTTGGGCGGCGCATTTGCCGGTCGCTTCCCTGCGACACTGCCGCCGTGTTAGTATGCCTATCGGCTGTTTCAGGCTGTCCTTTAGGGGACCTTGCGCTTTTTTTATATTTTATTCCGCCTGCAATAGTCCGTCCTGAGCGGTGACTTTGCTTTTGCGGATGGAATGCGCCAAGCCTTTGTTACACATGCTTATCGGCCCTGGGGCTTTAAACTTTAGGGGCGTTCGCGCGTTGCGGCAAAAAAACAGGGCGGCGTTCTCCCGTGTACGAAACGGCCCTGTGAGTGCCAGCACAGGATAACGTTCCCGCCCCGCAGGGCGGACGCCGTCAAGACCCTTGCCTTAGCAGAGATTGCAGCCAATAAATACAGACTGTTGGTATATAAAAATCATTGAGAAAGTGAAACGCCCGATGCGTCAATGTTCTTGACAAGCGCCGCGCCCTTGCGATACACAAGCAGCCTGCTTGCGCGGCTCCCCTTTGCGGAAGGCCTCCAAGCTGGAGAGGTGTCCGAGTCGGCCGAAGGAGCTCGCCTGCTAAGCGAGTATACGGGCTTAAACCTGTATCCAGGGTTCAAATCCCTGCCTCTCCGCCAGAGAGTAAGAAAAAGGAGATGTACCACATCTCCTTTTTTTATACCTCCCAGACGGCAAAAGAAGACAGCTGTGTGCCCTAACTGTGTGCCTTTTAAAAAAAGACGATGAAAAACCATAGGTAATCCCCCCC
>DBDO01000105.1:0-3914 GCA_002293605.1 Desulfovibrionaceae bacterium UBA930 | reverse complement strand
CAGCCAGATTTTGGCAATTTTGAAGCAGGCCTCGAATGGTGTTCCCGTAACCGATCTTTGCCGGGAACACGGCATGAGCAACGCGGCATTTTACAAATGGCGGGCGAAGTATGCCCGCATGGCCGCGCGCGCGGCGTACACCCGCTCTTTGCCCGCCTCTTCTCTCGCCTGCCTTGTCCATTCGCGAATGTGCGCTTTTCTCCCGGCATCCCTCTGTTCGCGCAGGCGTTCTTCCGCCGCGTCAAGCACCGAGGCCCGCAGGCCGGAAAGGTACACCCGGTCCGCAGGGGAAAGCCCGAGCGCATCCATCTCCCGGCGCGTGAGTTCGCCAAGCCCGTCTTTTTCAGCGCTGTGCGCGATCTCTTCTTCCGTGGCCAGCAGGCGGTCAAAGACCCCGCGCACATCATCGTTCAGCTCCACGTTGAGCGCTTCGGCCTTGCGGTAAATCTTTGTCAGCCATTTCTTGAAGCGGGCAAACGCGCCGGAAAGTTCGCGGACAGGGGCCTTGCCCTCGCGCAGGTAGGCTTCAAAGCCGCGCGCGAACTGCTCTTGCTGCTCTGTGGTCAGTTCCTCCCCAGGCTTTGCCCCGAGCCAGCCGAGCAGGGTATCGTAGTCGGCTTTCAGCCGGGCGTCCGCAGCGCCCTGATCAATCAGCCACTGCACTTCCCGCATGAAGATATGCCCGGTTTCGTGCAGCACCGTGGATAGGTCGGCCTTTTGTAAAAGCTGCACGATGGCGGTATCGTCAGCGAGGTTGAAGGTGGCGTAACCGCGCGGCCCTTGGTTGACTTTTTGCACGGGCGCGGTAAGATCAAGACGTTCTCCGCTTTGCCCTGGTGAAGCGCGGTGTGATACCTTCATGGGGTTTGCTTCGGCAGACGGAGCGGAAGGCGCTCCCTCCCAAAGCGGAGAACGGTTTTTATACTGAGTTCTCTTTACCGGCCCCGCCGTTCTTACCTCGTACTTGTCCCCGGAAAACTCAAACTCAAGACGCGCCAGCACCCGGCCTTGCGGCTTTGTCTCTCGTGTGACAAATTCGAGTATCCGCCTGTTTTCTCCCTGATACACAGCATCAACATTTGCCAGCACATTGTTGACGAACTCCCGCGCATCCGCAAAACCTGCTTGCCGTATTTGTTCCCCGTGGTTTCCCTCTATGTGTTGTAGGGCGGCATCCGTTAGAATAATAGCTCCCGGTCTGATACCAACACTCGCGGCAATTTCCGGGGTAATGCCGCCCACGGCGCTGGGAACGCTCTGGTACAGCCTAGGATTTTCTTCCCTCAGCTTGACAAGATCGGCCTCGGTGTGTACGGTGTTTCCGTGAGTGTTGGAATAGCTGGAGGAGAATTGGACTCCCGAACCTTCCTTCCAACGCTCAAACTTTTGCCCGTTCACGTAACGGGCATTTGTTTTTGCCTGTTCTAAAAACCACTGTACCGCAGGGGCCTTGCCGCCTTTCCCGTATGCGCTCTTAATGATATTGATTTCTTTGTTTTTTCTGTCCTTCCCCTGAATAGCCACCGGCACAACAACTGTACTGCCCTGGCTGTCCCTCAGTTCAAGCATAAAAACAACTTCGCCTTTAGCACCCTTTGTGGCTGAGTCGAAAATAGCTATAGGATCGGCCATTGCCCCAGGTATCTGCTTGAGCATGTCGAGCGTAACGTTATGTGCGCCGTCAAGGGCATTTTGAAAGGTGTGGGGGGAAACATACAACCCGCCTGGAACTGCCTGCTTTCCCGTTTTGGCGTCTTGCCCGATGAGGCCGAGTACAAGCGGGGTCTGCCGGAGCATTATGGTGTTTTGCGAAGGAGCAGCCCCCGCAGCTTTCACCCTGTCCACTGCAACCGCCCACGCCTCGCTGTCCCGCGCAAGCGCTTCATCCCCGGCGCGAATCTCCGCCGGCGAGGGCTGAAAATATGTCTTCCTTTCCTGCGTCAGGCGCTCCCAGAGAAAATCCGCCCCGCCGTCATGCGGGATAAGGCCCCGCCCCGCCATTTCCTGCGCGAGCTTATCCAGGCTCACGCCCGCGCCTTTGGCCGCAAACATGCTTGGGCCGTAGAGTTTTTTCAGTTCCTTGGCCGAATAGCCCAGGGTTTTCAGGCTGGCCGCGTCTATGCGCCCCCGCAAAAAGCCGAAGAAGTTGTTTTCGGCCTCGCGCCGGGCGCGGACTCAAATCACAAGCAAAGCGGCCTCTTGAGTTTTTTTTATACAGGGGGTAGGTTGCGTCAGATTTTTTCATCGTCATTTTTTACGCCGGGGCAGCTATGCAGCGCAGAAGCTATTGAGATATCGCGTTTTGGGGCACGGTGTGTCCCCTTTGGCGCGGCTCTTTCGTGCGGGCATGGCGCAGCGGTCTTTCTTTGCCGCTGTTTTCCTGAAGCCCACTGTGCGAGATGCCGCTGCCTGCTCGAATCGCTTGCAACTGCACGGCATACACCCGCACAGGAGGTTTTATGAAAGGCCTTGTCTCCCCCCTTTCCCTGGCCGCCGTTCTGGCGCTTTTTCTGGCCGCCGCTCCTTTGCAGGCTGCCGGGCCTGAGGCCTTTTCCGGGCTTAAAGGCAGTCTGGATATCGCGGGCGGAACCGCGCATATTCCAGTTATGGCGGAAGCCGCCAAAAACATTATGCGGGCCAACCCGAATATCCGTATTACCGTTGCCGGGGGCGGTTCCGGAGTCGGCGTGCAAAAGGTCGGCGAGGGTCTGGTCCACATCGGCAATACCGGGCGCGCCCTCAAGGAAGGGGAGATCACAAAATACGGCCTGGTGAGCTGGCCCTTTGCCGTTGACGGGGTTGCGGCGGCGGTGAACCCCTCCAACAAGGTCGGTGCCTTGAGCAAGGATCAGCTCAAGAAGATCTTTTCCGGCGAGATTGCCAACTGGAAAGAGCTTGGCGGGACTGACGCGGCCATTTCCCTGTACATTCGCGAAGATGGCAGCGGCACGAGGGAGACCTTTGAGGAACGGGCGCTGGGCAAGGGGCAGGCCTTGGCAAAGAGCAATGTGGTCAGCTCCAACGGGGCCATGAAAACCGCCATTGCCCAGGACGCGAACGCCATCGGCTATGTGGGCATCGGCCATCTTGACGCCGGGATCAAAGGCCTTGCCCTGGATGGCGTGGAGCCCTCCCAGGAAAAGGCCAAAAGCGGTGCCTATACGGTCACCCGGCTTTTGTACATGAACACGAAAGGGCAGCCGGAAGGCCTGACCAGGGCCTTTATCGACTATATCTACAGCCCTGAAGGCAGTGCTGTTATCAGCAAGGCCGGATATATCCCCACGGACGGAAAATGAGTTCTGTTTCCGGCCCCCGGCGCGGGGAGGGCGGTATAGCCCTCTCCGCCCGGCTGGCGGCGGGAGCGGCCCTGCTCGGCATAGGCCTTCTCTTCGCCATGATCGCGATTTCCGCCTTTCCCGCTTTTTCCCGGCAGGGTGCGGAGGCCGTGCTCTCCTGGAACTGGCGGCCCTATCAGGGCGAGTTCGGCATCCTGCCCATGCTTTGCGGCACCGTCATTCTCGCGGCCTCGGCGCTGCTGCTTGCCTGGCCTCTTGCTCTGGCCCTTTGCTGCTGGAGCCTTGCTGCGGTCAAAAGTCCTTTTCTGCCTCTGCTGCGCGCCTGTATTCGTCTGATGACCGCCATTCCCACCGTGGTATACGCCTTTGCCGCTGTTTTCCTGCTGACGCCCCTGGTCCGCTCGGCCTTGGGCGGTTCCGGATTCTGCTGGCTTTCCGCAGCCCTGGCCCTGACCCTGCTGCTGCTGCCGACCATGACCCTCGTTCTGGAAGCCGGTCTCGGGCCCCGGCTTGAGGCGCTCTGCCCCGGCGGTCTGGCCTTTGGCCTGAGCCGCTGGGAGCTTTTGTATTTTTTTGTCCTTCCGCAATCGCGAAAAAGCCTGCTCGCGGCGGCTC
>DBDO01000027.1 GCA_002293605.1 Desulfovibrionaceae bacterium UBA930 | reverse complement strand
CTGCTTGCAGCTTTTGTTCTATTTTTACTTTAAAAATGCGGCTGATCAAAACAAAAAAGATCGGCGTATAGAAGAGGCAGCAGAAGGTAGCCACCAGGGTGCCGCAGGCAACGGCGGTGCCGATGGCGTTCTGGCTGCCCGAGCCCGCGCCCGTGCTGATGGCGAGCGGCAGCACGCCGAGCACAAAGGCCAGGGAGGTCATGATGATGGGCCGCAGGCGCATGCGCACGGCGTGCACCACTGCCTTGACGATATCTTCGCCCGCTTCTTCCAGCTCCTTGGCGAATTCAACGATCAAAATGGCGTTTTTCGCCGACAGGCCCACTGTGGCCAGCAGACCCACCTGAAAGTACACGTCGTTGTTAAGACCGCGTAAAGTCGCCCCGCCGAGCGCCCCGATAACGCCAAAGGGCACCACCAGCATGACCGAGAAGGGAATGGACCAGCTCTCGTACAGGGCGGCCAGACAGAGAAAGACCACCAGCAGGGAGATGGCATAGAGGGCCGGGGCCTGGGAGCCGGACATGCGTTCCTGGAAGGAGAGGCCGGTCCAGGAAAAGTCATAGCCGCTCGGGAGCCGCCGGGCCAGTTCTTCCATGATCAGCATGGCCTGTCCCGAGCTTTTGCCCGGCACGGCCTGCCCCAGAATTTCAATGGAGGGCGAGCCGTTGTAGCGTTCCAGCTTGGGCGAGCCGTAGGAGGGGTGCCCGCTCATAAAGGCGGAAAAGGGCACCATTTCGCCCTTGGCGTTACGCACATGGTAGCGGTTGAAGTCGCTGGCCTGCATGCGAAAGGGCGCATCCGCCTGCAAGTAGACCCTTTTGGTCCGCCCCTTGTCCATAAAGTCGTTGATGTACATGCCGCCCCAGAAGGCCGAGATGGTCGTGTACAGCTCGTTGATCGGAACGCCCAGGGCTGCGGCTTTAGCCAGGTCGATATCCAGGCTGTACTGCTCCACATCGTCCAGGCCGTTGGCGCGCACGTTGGCGAGATCCGGATGGGTCCTGGCCATGCCGAGCAACTGGTTTCTGGCCTGCATGAGGGCCTCATGCCCCATGTTGCCCCGGTCAAGCAGCTCAAAGTCAAAGCCCGAGGCCTGGCCGAGTTCCACCACGGCGGGCGGCGCGAAGATAAAGACCATGCCTTCTTTGATCTGGGAAAAGCGCCGCATGGCCCGGGCCTGAATGGCGGGAATTTTCTGCTCTTTGCTGCCGCGCAAGTCCCAGTCCTTGAGCTTGATGAACACCATGGCCGAGTTCTGCCCCATGCCGCTGAAGCTGAAACCGGCTACAGCCATGGTGCTTTCCACGCTTTCGCTTTCCTCGTTGAGCAGGTACTGCTCAATCTGCTCCAGCACGCTGATGGTCCGTTCCATGGAGGCAGCCGGGGGCAGTTGCACCTGCGCGAACATGATGCCCTGATCCTCCTCGGGCAAAAAGGCCGTGGGCAGGCGCAGGAACAAAAAGGCCATCAGGGCCACGGCCCCGGCATACATGAAGAGGTAGCGCGCGGGCCTGAGCACCACGCGGTGCACCGCGCTCTGGTAGCGTAAGGTAACGGCATCAAACCAGCGGTTGAAGCGGCCGAACAGACCCATCTGGGCTTTATTCTTGTTCGTGTGCGGCCTCAGCATGGAGGCGCACAGGGCCGGGGTCAGGGTCAGGGCCACAATGACCGAAAGGGTCATGGCCGAAACAATGGTAATGGAAAACTGCCGGTAAATGACGCCCACGGAGCCGCCGAAAAAGGCCATGGGCACGAACACGGCGGAAAGCACCAGGGCAATGCCCACCAGAGCGCCCGTGATCTGATCCATGGATTTTCGGGTAGCCTCCCTCGGGGGCAGGCGCTCTTCATGCATGACCCGCTCGACGTTTTCCACCACCACAATGGCGTCATCCACCAGAAGGCCGATAGCCAGCACTATGGCGAACATGGTCAGGGTGTTGATGGAATAGCCCGCAAGGGCGAGCACGGCAAAGGTGCCGAGCAGCACCACGGGCACGGCAATGGTCGGAATGAGCGTGGCCCGAAAGTCCTGCAAAAAGAGGTACATAACCAGAAAGACCAGCACAATGGCCTCGGCCAGGGTCTTGTATACCTCGTCAATGGAAAGGCGCACAAAGGGCGTGGTGTCATAGGGGTACACCAGCTTCATGCCGGGCGGGAAAAACTGGGAGAGCTTTTCCATTTCCGCCTTGACCGCATCAGCCGTACTCAGGGCATTGGCCCCGGAGGCCAGCCTGATGGCGATGCCCGAAGAGGGCTTGCCCTTGTAGCGCCCGGTGGCGAAAAAGTTCTCGGCGTCAAGCTCCATGCGGGCCACATCCTTAAGGCGCACGGTGGAGCCGTCAGGGTTGACGCGCAGCATGATATTTTCAAACTGCTCTACGGTTTGCAGGCGCGAGGCCGCGTTCACGGTCATGCTGATCTGCTGGCCGGGCACGGCGGGGCGTCCGCCGATCTGCCCGCCCGGCACCTGGGCGTTTTGCGCGTTGACAGCCGCGACCACATCGGAAACCGCAAGCTTGTACTGCTCGAACTTCAAGGGGTCGCACCAGATGCGCATGGCGTACTGCGCGCCGAAAACCTGAATGTCCCCGACCCCGGTTATCCGGCTGATCGGATCTTTCAGGTTGGCGTTCATGTAGTCGTTCAGGTCGCTGGAACTCATGCTGCCGTCTTCGGAGATGGTGCTGACCACCAGCAGGAAGTTCTTCACCGACTTGCTGACCTGAACCCCTTGCCGCTGCACGCTTTCCGGGAGCAGGGGCATGGCAAGCTGCAACTTGTTCTGGGTTTGCACCTGGGCGATGTCCGGGTCGGTGCCCGCAGCAAAGGAGAGCGTCACCGTGCTCTGGCCCATGGCATCGCTGCTGGAGTACATGTACACCACGTTGTCGATGCCGGTCATCTGCTGCTCGATGACCTGGGTTACCGTGTCTTCAACGGTTTTGGCCGAGGCCCCGGTATAGGTGCTGCGAATGGATATTTCCGGCGCGGCGATGTTCGGGTACTGGGAAACAGGCAAAGAGTAGAGCGAGAGCACGCCCGCCAGCATGATGATGATGGCGATAACCCAGGCGAAAATGGGGCGGTCTATGAAAAATCGGGCCATTGCGCTGCGCCGCCTTTACTTCGCGCCCGCAGGGGCGGGGCTTTTCTCGGGCGCGGCCATAACCGGAACGCCGGGCCGCACGCTCATCAGCCCTTCCAGAATGATCAGATCGCCTTCCTTGAGCCCGCCCGTCACCAGCCATTGGTTGCCCACGGAGCGGTCCACGGTGAGGGCCTGCGGGCTCACGTTGTACAACCCTTCCTGATTCTGGATGGTGGCGTTCTTGGTCAGCTTTTGCACCATCGGGGTTCCCCGGTTGTTGCGCACCACGGTTTTTTGCGGAATGAGGATGGCCTTTTCGCTCACGCCTTCTTCTACAACGGCGCGCACGTACATGCCGGGCAGGAGGGTCCCTTCCGGGTTCGGAAAGACCGCGCGAATGGTGACCGCGCCCGTGCTCTGCTCCACCGTCACATCGGAAAATTTGAGCGCGCCGATAACGGGCTGCATCTCATACTGGGGCGTGCCGTCCGCCTCTGTAAGCACCGCGCCGTCCGGGCCTTTTTTGGGCACGCGCTGCATGTAGGGCGTGCCGTCTTCCAGCTTGAGCGTGGCCTGCATGGCCGTTTCGCCGCTGGATTTAAGCGCGCCGCTGGTAAAGGCGCGGCGCAGGCGCAAAAGTTCGGCGCTGGACTGGGTCACATCCACATACATGGGGTCGAGCTGCTGCACGGTAGCCAGGGGCGAGGGCTGATTCTGGGTGACCAGCGCGCCCGGCGTGACCATGGAGCGCCCGATGCGCCCGGAAACAGGGGCCGTGACCCTGGTGTATTCCAGATTGATGCGGGCCGAATCAAGGGCCGCTTTGGCAGAGGCCACATCGGCCTGGGCCTGGCCGTAGGCCGCAACCGCGTTGTCATACTCCTGCTTGCTCACCGCGCTGACCCGCACCACCTGCCTGTAGCGTTCGGCAAGCAGTTTTGCCGCCACCTCATTGGCTTCGGCCCGCATCAGGGCGGCTTTGGCATTGTCAAAAGCGGCCTGATAGATGGCAGGGTCTATCCGGTACAGGATATCCCCCTCTTTGACGTCCGAGCCTTCGACGAAAAGGCGTTCCTGAATAATGCCGCTGACCTGGGGGCGCACTTCCGAAACCATAAAGGCCGAGGTGCGTCCCGGCAATTCCGTGGTCAGGGTTGCGGGCCGGGCTTCAATCTTCATGGAGGAAACGCTGGCGAGTCCGCGCGGGGGCGCTTTGGCATCTTCACAGGCTGATACGGCCAAGGCCGCAGGCAGAAGAAGGGCCAGGAACAAGAGGCGGTACGGCATGATTTTCCCTTGTAAAACACTGTAGTGTAGCAAAAGCGCCTTGATTGCCGCTCCGAAGCGGCGCGGCAATCAATGAGGGCGCGGGCTCCTCCAGCCTGAAAGGCGGGATGTGCAAAGGGCTGGAGCATACTACGCGGCAAAGCTCCCTGGCAAGAGAGAAAAGAGCTTTGCGCCCCGGCAAGGGCCGGTTTACAGCTTGCGGGATTTCATTTCCTGACTTAGGTTAAAGTCGTTTGCGCCTGCGCCGGGCGCAAGGGCATGAGTTATATTTGAAGCTTCAACCGTTCAAGCAGGAGGATTTTGCAGTGCGTTTTTGTATAATAGTGCTTCTCGGCATGCTGGCCGCTCTCTGCGCGGGGTGCGCCACGGACGGCTCCTTTAAAAATCCTTTCGCCTCATCCTCCGAAGAGCCAGCCGCTCCGGCAACCGGGTTTTATTACAGCGAATTTGAGGATATCCCTGTGCCAAGCGATATGAGCGAAAGCGGCAGCGATACCNNTTACAGCGAATTTGAAGATATCCCGGTGCCCAACGACATGAGCGAAAGCAGCGGCGATACCGTGATCACCTTCGCGCCTTCCGGGGCCAAATGCGGCATGCAGCGCTTTACCGGACGGGTGGAGATGGTTTCCCTGATGAACACCATGCGCAGGCATATGGCCGGGAACGGCTGGACCTTGCGTTCCCTGCTGCGCGCCAAGCGGTCCATTCTGATCTTTGAAAAGCCGGATCGCATTGCCTCCCTTGAAATCGCCGACGATCTTATGAGCACGGAAATGCGCATTGTG
>DBDO01000149.1 GCA_002293605.1 Desulfovibrionaceae bacterium UBA930 | reverse complement strand
ACGGCAGGCGCGGCCGAAGGCTCCGGGGCCTCCTGCACGGCTGTAGCGCCCCTTGTCGGCAAGGCGCATAGTGTGGCCGACAGCCACAAAGCTGTGCAGATGACGATACAAAAGTGCCTTTTCTGCGTCATGGCTCTCACCCCAGCTGCTTTACCCGCTCCATAGGACTGATGATATCCGTGAGGCGGATGCCGAATTTTTCGTTGATCACCACGGCCTCGCCTCTGGCGACCATTTTACCGTTAACATAGACTTCCAGCGGTTCACCGGCCAGCTTGTTCAATTCCACCACCGAGCCCTGACCCAATTGCAGGAGTTCGTTGATCAAAAGCCGGGTGCGACCAAGTTCCGCCGAAACATCCAGTGGAATATCCAGAATAAAGTCCAGTTCGCGGTTGCTGGATCCCTGCCTGGGGGCCTTGGCTTCATCGGTCAAATCTCTGAAGTCGGCCACTTTTGCCTGTGAGGCGAGCGTGGCCTGTTCTTTTTCCTTCTTCACGCTGGCCTGCTCATCCGCAGCCAGAGCAGCGGCCCATTCGGCAGCCAGGGCCTCGTCCGAAGACGCGCCTCCGGCGCTCTGCCCCTCCACCTCATCGTCATCCGCGCCAAGGGATGCAGCCCACTGGGCTGCCAGCGCTTCCTGATCCAGTTCATCGGCTGTCATATGCCTTCCTCGTCTTCACCTATAGCAGTTTCACTTTGATATACTTGCGTAACGGCGGGCAAAGCCTGCCTATAAGTATCTCGCTACAAGGATTTGTAGGTAAATCCTTGTAGAGCAAATATACATTTTTAATGTATATTTGCTCTATTGTATGACCATATCCGTGATAAACACCTGATAGATCTTACCCGGCCCCAGGATGCTGTTAAGGCGGTCCGTTATTTCGCTTTTAAGCATCAGCTTGCTTTCCATGCTCGCAATATCCGCGTAGCTCTTGCTGGAAAGCAGCATCAAAATGCTGTCGCGTATACGGGCGTTCTGGCGCGCGAGTTCCTCGCCTACCTTGGCGTCTGCCGCCTCTATTTCCATGCTCAGACGTATGAAGCGCTGCCCCAGGGGATCTGCCAGATTTGTGGTGAACTGAGGCAGGGCTATGGTCAAACCGACAGGGCTGGTGGCCTGCACCTCCACCTTTTCCGTTTTGGGGGAAGAGTCGCCGCCGCCCATATAGGAGGAGACCATATCATGCAGAAAAAAACGCCAGGCGAGCACGCCGCCGCCGATGAGCAGCAAAAGCAGAAGAAGAAAGAGTATCCACTTCAGCTTGCTTTTTTTCTTTGCCGGAGTGTCAGTATCGGGCATAGCATCCTCGCCTTGCTGTACGTTTTACATATACCCGCCCACGCGGGGCGCGGATTTAATAAAAATTTCCACCCGGCGGTTCTTGTGCCCGTCTTCCGGTGCCTCACCCGCATGCAGGGGCTTGTCGGCCCCGTAGCCGCTGAGAGAAAAGCGGTCCGCCGCTATGTGCCTGTGCAGAAAATGTTCCAAAACGCCCGCAGCCCGCAGAAAGGAGAGTTCATAGCCTTTTGCCTCTTCCTCCGCATCCGCAGTCGGTGCCGCATGCCCGCCGATATTCACATCGGCGTTTACTGCCTGAATAACAGGAGTGAGCGCGTCAAGCAACGTTTTGCCTGCAAAGCTCAGTTCGGAGGAGCCTTCCGCATACAGCAGACTGTCTGTCAAAACAATGACAACGCCCTCGGGGTGAGCCAGAATTTCCAGGTTTTTATCCAGCTCTCCTCGCACCATCTCCTTGGGCAGAACATCATCGGGAAAGAGCAAATCCTTAAGGCGTTTTGGCTTTTCCAGTACATTGTACGGGTCTTTGAGCAACTTCACAATAAGCTGGATGCGTTCAGGAACCCTGCCCGGCCCGCTTCTGGGAATAGGCGAAAGGCTCGCCGTCTGGGCGCTGATGCGGTTGATGACCGTTGTATCCATGCTGGCCATACTGAGCAGAAGCACAAAAAAGGTCAGCAGCAGGGTCATCAGATCGGAAAAGGTCACCAGCCAGGCGGCTCTGCCGCCCCCTTCGCTTTTTTTTCTGCGCCGCGCCATCAGGGGCTTGCCTCCTGCGGTTCGCCAGGAGGCGCGCCAGGAAGCGCCAGATCAAACTTGAAGCCCTTGAAGTAGGTACGCGTTTCTATCTTATTTTCTTCCCGCAGGGATTCCACCTTGCGAATCCAGTCCAGGTTGCGCTTGTCCAGCACGAGGTCCACGCGCCGGTTCTTGCGTCTGCCATCGGGCGTATTGTTGGAATAGCGGGGATGGAACTGCCCGAAGGCCTCCTGCGACAAACGGTCCGGGTCTATGCCCATGTCCACCAGGTGCCGGTAAACGGCAAGAGAGCGGCGGTAGGATACGGGCCAGGTTCTGTCCATGTCAAAAGGCTCCTTGCGGACCATATAGCTTTCTCCGGCCTCATCGCGCAAAGCCGCAGTATGCCCGGCCACAAGCAGGGGATAATTGATGCGCTGCAAGTAGGGCAAAATTTTATTGAGCTGCTCTTTGCCCCGCTCGCTCAAAACAAAACCGCCCGGTTCGAACAAGACCTCATCATTGATGGAAAAGATCTGCACATACTTATTTTCCTGAAAGTCCAAATCCTTGCTTACATCCTCAAAAAGCATGTCGCGCAGGGGGGCAAGGTCTTTTGTCTCGCCTTCCATCGCGCCGGGCTCCACACGGGTGCTGTCTTTGCGCTCTTTCGGGGCCAGGGGATTGAAAAGCGTTGCGGAAGAGCCGAAGGTACGGGACACCGAGCCCAGCACCACAAGTTTGGCGCGTTCGTCAATAACCGCCAGACTCAGCAGCAGAACGAAAAAGGTCAGCAGCAGCGTCATCAGATCGGAAAAGGTGATAAGCCAGGCCGGATCACCGGGTTCCCTGCGCGGACGCCTCTGCCGGGCCATGTCAGCCCCTGCGCTCCCTGGGCGGCTGGAAGCTGTTTAATTTTTCCATCAGAATACGGGGGTTTTCTCCGCGCGAGATGCCAAGCACGCCTTCCATCTGCATTTCCATGATCATGAGCTCTTCCTTGGAGCGATGCTTGAGCTTGCCCACAATGGGCAAAAACACCAGGTTGGCCAATATGGCACCGTAAAAGGTAGTGATCAGGGCAACAGCCATGGCCGGGCCGATAGTGCTCGGGTCGTCCATATTTTTAAGCATCTGCACCAGGCCGATAACCGTGCCTATCATGCCGAGGGCCGGGGAATAGGCTGCCAGCGCTCCGGCAAGTTCAATACCGGTTTCGTGCCTGGCTTCGGTATTGCCTATTTCCGTTTCCATAATCTCCTGTATGGCGTCCGGTTCAAGGCCGTCTACAGTGAGTTGCAGGCCTTTTTTCAGATAGGGGTCGTCCAGCCGGTTGACAATGGACTCCAGAGCCAGAATGCCCTCCCTGCGGGCCCGGTTGGCGTAGTCCATGAACTGATCGATAATCAAAGATGCGGGCGGGGTCTGGCTGACCAGGGTCTTTTGGATGATCCGGCCGATGGAAAGAACGGTGCCAAGGGGATAATGCGTGAGCGTGGCCCCTATGGTGCCCCCGAGCACTATCATGATGGAGGGCAGATCCACGAAGAGCATGAAGTCGCCGCCCGACATAAGGGCGGCGCAAATCAGGCCGAAGGAGATAATCATGCCGAGAACGGTCGCTAAGTCCATGTATTCCTACCCCGCGCAAGGCGCATAACAAGACTGTGCTTCTGGCATATCGGCAGAAGGACGAAAAATATTTATTTTCTCGGGCCGAAGATGTCCGTGCCGATGCGGACAAGCGTGGCCCCTTCTTCTATGGCCGCCTCAAAATCATCGGACATGCCCATGGAAAGCTCGGGCAGGGCAAGGCCGCACAGGCTTTGCGCCGTCTCCCGCAAGTCGCGCAGCATGGCAAAATAGGGGCGTGATTCCGCGCCGATTCGCGCCAGGGGCGGAATGCACATCAAGCCCTCCAGCGCAAGCTCCGGCATGGCCGCAATACCGAGCAGCAAGGGCTCCAGCGCCTCAGGAGCAACGCCGGACTTTTGATCCTCCCGGCCCACGTTCACCTGCACCAGAACCTTTTGCGGGCCGGGGGCCGCATCGTCCAGCCCAACCGGCACGGCCCTGTTTTGACAGGCCTTTTGCAGGGCCTGAGCCAGCTTCAAAGAATCCACGGAATGAATAAGGGCGAAACGCCCGGCAATATCCCTGGCCTTTTTACTCTGTACATGCCCGATAAAATGCCATTCCGGCGCTGCCAAAGCTCCATCCTCTGAAGCGTGCGCCGCCAAAATCTCCCGCACCGCAGGAATTTTTTCGCGCGCCTCCTGCATGTAGCTTTCACCAAAAAGCGGACGCCCCAAACCGCTTTGCGCGGCCCGGCACAGAACAAGTTCAGCCACTGCCGCAGCCGGGTGCAGCTTGGATACGGCCACCAGGCGCACATCCTCCGGCCTGCGACCTGACCTGGCCGCGGACTCGGCAATACGCAAGGATACGGCCTCAAAGCGCTCCGCAAGTTCGCTCATAACGATCCCGCCCTACTGGGCTCCAAGCCCCAGGGCATGCAGGAAGGACGCGTCTTCAATCCAGTTTTCCTTGACCTTGACCCAGAGTTCCAGGTGCACCTTGCGATCCAGAAGTTCCATAATTTCCCGGCGCGCCGTCTGCCCCACTTCCTTGAGGTTCCGGCCCGCATGGCCGATCACCATGGCCTTGTGGCTGCTCCTGCCCACATAGATAACTGCATGAATGGTCACATGGCCCCGCTCGAAATCCTCGTCCCAGGCTTCTATATCCACAGCTGTGGAATAGGGAAGCTCCTGCCGCAGGGAGAGAAAAAGCTTTTCACGAATAATTTCCGCCGCCATAAAGCGCATGGGCAGTGTGGACAGCATGTCTTCCGGAAACTGGGCCTCGCCTTCGGGCAGGGCTTTTTTGATCGCCGCAAGCAGCGGGGGCACGCCCTCTCCGTTCAGGGCCGACACGGGGAAGATCTCCGCCCTGGGCCAGAAGCCGTGCAAGGCCTCCAGCAGGGGCAGCAGCTTAGATTTATCCCCCAAAAGATCCACCTTGTTGGCGATCACGAATACGGGCCGCGTTTCCGCCGCTATGGGGGCCGTAAGCGGTGCAATGTCCTTTGCCAGAAATTCCGGCCTGCGGGCGTATAAGTCAGCGTCCAGAATGACGCCAAGCGCGTCCGCCCCTTCCATGGCCTGCCAGGCCGACTGCAACATCACCCGGTTCATCTTGCCGCGCAACTGGTGAATGCCGGGCGTATCCATAAAAATCACCTGGGCCTGCGCATCGGACAGAATGCCGGTGATCTGGTTGCGGGTGGTTTGCGGGCGCGGCGACACAATAGCCACTTTCTGCCCGATACAGGTATTCAATAAGGTGGATTTTCCGGCATTGGGCGGCCCCATCAGGGCAACCCAGCCGCATCTGAAAACGGATTCGCTCATTCTTTTTCTCTGTTAAAGATAATTTCTTTTCCTAAGGCTCAATATAATGCGGCACAAAGCGCGAAAGATTGCCGGTAATCGGGCTTTTGTCCTCACGAATGCCAAGACCGCAGCTTTTGCCGTCCGCAATCCACACGCCGCACACAGGGGCGTTTCCGTCCACAAAGGGCGGAGGCGCAAGCTGCTGTCCGATATAACCTTCAGCGCCGTAGACTCCTTCCGAGCCAAAGACCTGGGCGTGATCCTTGAAGACGTAAATATTCGCCCCTTCGCGGGACAAAAGCGGCTTGAGCACATAATCGCGCACCGGCGGCGCTTTGGTCATATCGTGAAACCAGGCCGGGAGCAGATTGGGATGCCCCTGGTGCCGCTCCCACAGCAGCGGCAGAATGCCCTTGTTGGAGAGCGCCATTTTCCAGGCAGGCTCCACAAAGGTGGTATCGCATGCGGGCAGATGGCGGGCGAACTCATCGCGCCACATGAATTCCCAGGGGTAGAGCTTGAAGAGCCAGTGCACGGGCGCGCCATCGGCATCGATCAGCAGGCCCTGCTCGTCCACGCCTATATCTTCCATGAAAATCTGCTTGCCCGCCACCCCGGCCTGGGCGGCGCAGTCGCGGATATATTCCACAGTGGCCCGGTCTTCTTCGGTATCCTTCATGCTGGCAAAATGCATCAGCCCCGGTACGCCGAAGCCCTTGAACGCCTCCACAAGGCGTTCGTGAATGCTGTTGAACTGGTCCGCCCCTTCCGGGAGCGCGCCTGACTTCAGGCAATCCTCCAGCCAAAGCCACTGGAAATAAGCGGCCTCGTAAAGGGCGGTCGGGGTATCGGCATTGTACTCGTAAAGCTTGGCCGGACCGTGCCCATCATACACAAAGTCAAAGCGCCCGTAGAGGCTCGGCTCATTGCGCTGCCAACTGTCCCGCAGCATATCCCAAAACAGGGGAGGAATGGCCAGTTTTTCCAGCAATTCTTCGGAATGCACTATGTCAGCCACAAGATCGCGGCACATGTCGGCCAGTTCCTGGGCCGGATCTTCAAGCCCGGCTTCTATTTCCTCAAGGGAAAAGGCGTAGCAGGCCGATTCGTCCCAATACAGGTCCCCGTTCACATGGTGGAAGAAAAATCCGTTCCGCTCTGCGATCTGCTGCCAGTCCGGACGCGGCGGGAGCGACACCCGCCTCACGAGGCACCGCCTCCAAAGGAGGAGCCGCCGGAAAAACCGCCGCGCCCGCCAAAGCCCGAACGGCTTTGGACCGGCTTGGCCGAATGGCTCATGGCCTGGGTCATGCGCGCTGTGGGTTTGCTTACCTTGCCGTCTGCACCAGGCGATACAGTTTCACCGCCTGCGGTGCGAAAGGAGCGCCCCTGCTGCGGGTTGGCCGCCGGATCGCGGTACAGGCCCTGGGAACCCTGCATCATGCCGCCCCCGCCCATAAAACGCCCGGCCATAAAGCCCATCATCATGGGCATCCACATGCCGCCGGAGTGCTGCTGCACGGTCCCGTCCGCAGCAGACACCTGAGCGCTTGTCTCTGCGGGGGCGGGGT
>DBDO01000205.1 GCA_002293605.1 Desulfovibrionaceae bacterium UBA930 | reverse complement strand
TGCGGACAAAGCCGAGCGGGCCGCGGCCGCCCTGCTCCTTGCCGCCTTCGGCCCCGACATTCCGGACTTCCGGCTCCGCCTGACAGGCTCGGCTAAGGTGCCGCAAGGCCTGCTGCCCTATGTCACTGAACTGCACCTCTCTGCCGCGCCTGATGCAACAACGGCCCGCGCCCTGAAAAAAGCCGTTATTGAGCACGGCTTTTTGGAACCGGCCCTGCTGACCCTGGAGAATGTGAGCGGGCATTACGACCGCGCCCTCCCCCCGGCCTGAAATCAAGCTCTGGCCGATCCATGAAACAACCCTACAGGGCGCTATAGATTTTCCTTTGCAAAAGCGCCCGATCTGTGCGAGACTTAAGCAAATACTTTCAGGAGAAAGGGTTCGCCCTTACGCATCTCCGGCTTTACGTCCGGCGTTCGGTATGGCGCTTCTCTGTGTTCTATCGTCCTTCGCCAACACGTTGAACTCCTATAGCAGGCCCTTATGTCACAAACGAATATCCTTCTTGAGTCCGGAACAAATGAACTTGAAATAGTTGAATTCTTCCTTGATGAGCCGGAATATCGCGGCCATTATGGGGTCAACGTGGCCAAGGTGGTGGAGATTATCAGGCTCCAGCCTTGCACCTCCATGCCCCAGATGCGGCATCCGGCCGTTATGGGCGCTTTTTCCCACCGGGACGGCAAGGTGGTGCCCCTGGTCGATCTGGCCAAATACCTGGATAAAAAAGCCGTTCACACGGATGACGCCAAAATCATCGTCACTGAATTCAACAATATCCTTACCGCCTTTCTGGTTTCCGGGGTCACGCGCATCCATCGCCTGAGCTGGAACGATGTGGAAGAGCCGGGCGGCTTTTTGCAGAACATGAGCAGAAACTCCATCACCGGCGTGGTGCGTCTGGAGCAGCGCGTGGTCTTTTTGCTCGACATGGAAAACGTGGTCGCGGACATGGACCCGAACCTGGCTATCCGTCTCAATAAAATCTCGGAAGAACTCACGGGCGACAAGCATTACACCATCCTGCACGCCGATGACTCCGGCAGCATCCGCAAGCTGGTCAAATCCCTGCTGGAAGACTCGGGTTCATTTACCGTGCGCCAGGCTGTCAGCGGCGAGGAAGCCTGGGCCATGCTTCAGGATACCAAGGCCAGGGCCGCCGCTGAAAAACGCCCTGTGCAGGACTACCTGCAAGCCGTGATCAGCGATATCGAAATGCCGCGCATGGACGGCCTGACCCTGTGCCGCAAAATCAAGGAAGACCCGGAACTTCGCTTCCTGCCCGTGGCCCTTTTTTCCTCCATCATCTCCCATTCGCTGGAACACAAAGGGGCCTCTGTGGGGGCCAACGCCCAGTTCGCCAAGCCGGACCTGCAACAACTTAGCGAAAAGGTGCTTGAACTGATCAAAATGAGGCCCGAAGCGGAATAGGACAAAGGCCTGATACAGGGGGCGCTGTCGGCTTTACAAACGCCATGCCTTACTGTTCCCGCTCGGCAAGAAGAGCAAGGGCCTTATTGAGATTCTTCTGGGTTATGGCCCAATCATACGGTGTGTTTTCGCGCGTGAATTCTTTCAGGGCTTCCCGATAGGCGGTAACAGCCTCGTGCAGGAGCTTCGTATTGCCTTCCCGCTCGCCAAGGCTTTGCAAGGCCTTACCCAGGTTGTTGTGCGTTGTGGCCCAGTAGTAGGGCGCGTTTTCGCGTGTGTATTCTTGCAGGGCTTCCCGAAAGACGGCGACAGCCTCGTGCAGACGCGCTGTGTTGCCTTCCCATTCGCCAAGTCTCAGTAGGGCATTGCCCAGATTGTTTTGTGTTTCTGCCCAAGCAAGGGGTACTCGTTCGTGCCTTCTCTCTTGCAGGGCTTCCCTATGGAGGAGCACAGCCTCGTGCAGGCGCGCTGTGTTCCCTTCCCGATCACCAAGGCTTTGCAAGGCGGCACCCAAATCATTTTGTGTCACGGCCCAAAAGAGGGGTACCCGCTCGCGCTTTCTTTCTTGCAGGGCTTCCCTATGGACGGCTACAGCCTCGTGCAGGCGTGCCGTGTTGCCTTCACGCTCGCCAAGGCTTCGCAGGGCCTTACCCAAATTGTTCTGAGTCATAGCCCAAGAGAGAGGTACGCGCGTGCGCGTTCGTTCCTTTAGAGCTTCTCGGCAGGCAGCGACAGACTCATACAAGCGTTCCATACTACCCTCCCGTTCGCCAAGTTTTTGCAGGGCATTACCCAAGTTGTTCTGGGTTATAGCCCAAGAGAGGGGCTCCCGCTCGCGCGTTTTTTCCAGCAGGGCTTCCCGGTAGGTAGCTATAGCCTCGTCCAGGCGCTTTGTGCCGCTTTCCCGCTCGCCAAGGCGCTTTAAGGTATTGCCCAAATTGTTCTGGGTCATGGCCCAGTCAAGGGGCACGCGCTCACGTGTTCTTTCCTTCAAAGCTTCCCGATAGGCAGTGACAGCCTCGTGCAAGCGTGCCATGCCGCTTTCCCGCTTGCCAAGATTTAATAGGGCATTGCCCAGGTTATGCTGAAGCCTGCCCCAGTCACGCGATACAACCTGCCTGTCTGTGGCGTCCAACAAGCTACGCCAAAGGACGATGCTTTCTTCAAGGGCTGTGTTATCCCCAAACTCAAGGCCGAGCGCGTACAAAGCTTTCGCCTGCTCTTCCTGATACTCACGCGCCTTTTCAGGCAAAAGAGGCCGGGCGATATCCACAGCGTCGGCGTAATAAATGGCAGCCTTGCGGTAACTTTGCGGATTGGGCTGTAATTGCGCGGCCTGAGCTGCCAGAGCGCTGCTTGTTGCGGCGGACAGGCGCAATTGGCGAAGATTCTCCTCCTGCCTGCCCATATTGTGCAAATCCATCTCTCTGGCCTGAATCAAAAGACCTTCCGTCTGAGACAGATCACCTTTTTCCAAGGCCTGCCTGCCCTGCTCTCGCAGCGTGAGCACTTTAGGATCCTTGCCGGATATAGCGGCAAGTTCGGCAGTAAGCTTGACATACTCAGCGGCCTTTTCCTCCAGTACGGCCCTGATACGTTCCGGGTCGGCAGGGGCATATTCACCCATACTTTGCACTATCCCCTGAAGGACAGGCAGAGGCACGCCGCGCTCTTGGCTGATGGCCGCAAGCAATTCAACCTGCTGTTTTTTTCCGACCGTAAGCAGCTCCGCGTGCTGTTTCTCTCCAGATTTTTTGGAACGGAGGAATAAGCAGACGGTAAGAAGAGCTGCTAAGACATACCAAAATGCCCCTTCATAGGTCCGGAACACAATGGGCAGCTTCTCAACCCAATCTGGCACTATTGCCTGCGACAAGGGAGCCTCCATTTACGTTGGAGTTGCTGCGTATTTACGCTTATCTATAGAAAGTATAGTGGAGTATTTTACAACTAAAGACAAGATCACTTGCTGACAGCAAAAAGCCCCGTTTTTTCGAACGGGGCTTTTACTTGGACAATACGGAGAGGAAATACTGAGCGGTACCGGGCAATCGCTCAAAGCGCTCTTCCCAGGGAAGGGCTCAAAAAATTACGGGTGCAGGGGGCGTGCCCCCTGCCGGGGAGCTCTGGAGGGGCAGAGCCCCCTCCAGAGCAGGGTTCCGGGGAGGCAGCGCCTCCCCGAAGATCGCTCTAAGGAAACGCTGAATAATTTC
>DBDO01000068.1 GCA_002293605.1 Desulfovibrionaceae bacterium UBA930 | reverse complement strand
TTAACATTGCCGGGAACAAGTATCGCTTGGTGGTCTGGATAAACTATTCTTACCGAGTTGTATATATCCGTTTTATCGGAACACACAGGCAATATGATGCTATCTCCCCTCAAACTATATGAGGTGAAACCATGACGATAAGGCCTATTCGTAACGAAAATGATTACAGGGAGGCCCTGAAGCAGATTGAAACTTTGATGAACGCGCAAGAGGGTAGCTTTGAAGGCGACCAACTTGATGTTTTGGTCACTCTGGTAGAAGCCTATGAGCGTAAAAGCTATCCCATGGATTTGCCTGACCCTGTAGAAGCCATCAAGTTCTATATAGAACAGAACGGCATGACTCCAAAAGACTTAGAGCCGGTAATTGGGCGAATCAATCGAGTTTATGAAGTTCTGAACTATACGCGGCCCCTTACTTTGAAAATGATACGCAAGCTTCATGGGCAACTTGGTATTCCTGCGGAAAGTTTGATTAAAGAGCCTGCTCGGCAATAACATAACGCAATAGAGTCTGCTCCTCTCAGGTTTACGATACTCACTATTTTCCTTACTGGAGATGGAGCCTTCAAAAACTCTTGAGAAACAGTGTCAGGTGCCAAAATGCTGCCGGAAGACCTCCAGCAATTTTTTCGCCCTGGCGGAGGCCTGGTAGGCCCTGGACGCTTCAAGGTTGTTGCGCCGCATTGCCTGACGCAGGGCCGGGTTTTCTCCGAGGCGGCGGATTGCGGCGGCCAGGCTTTGGGGCGAAGCATCGGCGGCGAACAGGGCGTTTTTTCCCTCGTGCAGCGTGCAGCACAGGGAGGATATGGGGCTTGCCACTATGGGCAGGGCAAAGCCCAGGGCCTCATACATTTTGATCGGGGCGAAAAAATCCTCTCCGGTGTTTTGGGGAATGATGAAGATATCGCAGTCCGTAAGACATTCTCCTACCTGCCGCTGCTCTACCATGCCCTTGAAGAAAAGGCGCTCTCCCAGGCGCAGTTCTTCGGCCAGGCGCATAAGCCTCTCCAGCCGGGCAGAAGGGCGGCCACCAACGATGGTCAACTGGTAGTGGGCAGGCAGAAAACTCAGGGCGCGGAAGAGATTTTCAAGGCCTTTACCCTTCTGCAGCGTGCCTGCGTATGCAAGGCGCACTATTCCGGCCCGCTTTCCCGGTTCGGGCAGATCCGGATCGCGCACCGGCAGGACGGCCCGCTCGTTAAAGCCGAGCGGAGACACCAGACTGAGTTTGGGCGCGGGCAGATAGCCGCGCGCTTTTTCTTGTAAATCCTCACAGTTGAAGACTATCATATCCGCTTTGCTGAAAGCCTCCCGTTCCAGGGCATAGGCCTTGTCCGCCTCGCGGCCCTGTTTGAGCCGCGAAATCAGGTGGTGGACTTCAAAGACCACAGGCATGCGCCCCTCTTTCCCGGCCAGGGCGCGCAGACTCAGGGCCATGTGCGCTTCCTTCACGCTTGAGGCCCAGCAGAGGGGCAGCCCGCCCAGGCAGGGGCGGCGCATGGCTTGCCAGAGGCGGTAGCGAAAGAACAGGCCGTATAGGCCCTTGTGTCGGCAGGGGATGGCGGCCAGGTGCAGATGCTCGGGAATCGGCGCGTAGCCCAGACGCGCGAAAAAATCCTCCAGGCAGGCCTTGCCGCCAAGCAGCGGCACGCCGGGAAAAAGCATTGTGGGCGCGCCCGCTGCCGCAAAGTTCGCCGCAGTCATGCCCGTGTGGATGGCATGGGCCTGGGAGTTGGGAAAAATCATTTTCTGGCAGTAAAGAATATGCATAGGGGAATCCGCATCTGTTTTTCGTGTCGCGCCTTGCGCTTGCAGGGGCAGCTATTGCTTTTGTACCGCCCCGCCGTTCAGGCCTAATATACTTTTTCCCGCATAGCGGGCAAGCCTCGTTAAGGGAAAGGGTGAATTTTTCAGAACTCGGGCATGCCGGGGCGTTGAAAGGGACGAGGAAAGGCATAGGCCCTGCTTTAAAGCGCTATCAGAAATGAGATGATTGGTCTTGTACAATATATGTATTTTGTATAGAAGAGCTATCTCCGCAAATATGAATTTTTACGAGAGAAGGGGGCATGCGCCATGACAGAACAAGGCGATACCACAATCAATCAATCAATCAATCAATCAATCAATCAATCAATCAATGTATGCCTTTGCTTCACGGATAGCTCCGGTTCGTACTACCGGCATCCTCTGGTGGCGCTATGCTCGGTTTTTGAAAATACAAAGGCCAGGGTTCGCGCGCATATTCTGTGTGATGCATCCCTAAGCGAGCCAAAGCGGGAGGCCTTTGCCGCCCTGGCAAAGCGCTATGGGCAGGAAGTGCTTTTTTACGATGTCCCCGTCATTGATCGCAATGTGCTTGCAAATGTTCCGTCGGCCTTTGGAAAAGGCTCGCTGTATCGCCTCTTTTTGCCTGAATTAGTACAGGAAGCACGGGTGCTGTACCTGGACTGTGATGTGATATGTACGATGGATATTTGTGATATTTTTGCTATAAATATAGATAAACTCCCTGTCGCAGGTGTGGTGGATGTAGGACAATTAAATGATATAGAAACGCTAAGAAGACAGAAGAAATTGGGTTTTAATATGGATATATATATCAATTCAGGGGTAATGCTCTATAATTTGGACATGCTGCGTAAGGAGTACCCGGATTACGCGGAAGCAGTACTCGCAGACTTGAGGGAAAAGCAATACAAGTATCCGGATCAGGATGCCCTGAATTTTTATTTTCAAAAGAAAGGAATTAACATTGCTGTCTTGCCAGAATCGTGCAACTTTTTGATTGGAATCAAGGGCAGGGCCTGGCGTGCGCCTTCCGAATATGCCGGGAAGATTCTGCACTATGTCTGCGGCAAGGCGTGGGAGGAGTCGTCCTCCGCCGCAATGGAGTATTGGAAGTATTACTCCCTTGTCTTTTCCTCTCAGGAGATCTTTGCCGGAATGGCAAGGCTGAGGCAGCATAAATACATGCATTTGTACGGCTTTCTTCTCCGCAATCCCTGGGTGCGAAGAATAGTAGGCCGGGCCTGGCAGGTTGAACAGGAAGGCATAGGGGAAACGCTGCTGGACAGGCTTTTCCCGCGCAGGAGAAAGCAAAAGAATAAAGAGCGGCACAAAGTGGCATCATAAGGACTTTAGGCTCAGGGGCCCTGTGTTGAAATACTCTGGCAGTTTGTCCGTTTAGCTGGTCTGTCTGACTTTTTTCATAATACGCTCGTGATGCGCGGCATTGACGCCATGTTTATCCTGTGTCCATGTACAATAGAGCGTCCCCATAAACAGGCCTACGATGGCAAAAAAGAGATCGCCATGAATAATGCTGTATAATAGATAATCAGCGAGTCCCCACGTGAAGAAAAAAAGAAAGAAGGCCTGCAAACAGCGCAGATCGCTGCTTGCAGCCGCCACGCGCGGCCAGAAGGCCTGAATGTAAATACAAAGCAGGGGAAGAAGCCCCAGAAGCCCCAGCTCGGTCAGCACGCCCAGGACCAGATTGTGCGCATGCCCGCCCTTTGGTTCCACATAGGCATATTGAGCGCGTAACTCGGCACCGTGCTTTGCCATATATTTCTCATAAACCTGGGGGAACATGCGCAGGCCGTAGCCCGTGAGCGGGCGCTCGGCAGCGCTCTCCACAGCTACCTCCCAGATGCCCAGGCGTCCCGTGATGGAGCCGTCTTGCAAAGGGTGGGAGAGGAGGGAGATCATTCTTTGATAGGGCGTGCAGGTCTTGAGAGGCTCAAGCTGCCCTATGCCGTACAGGGCGGCGATGAGGAGAGCTCCGCAGAAAAAGGCAAGCGCCATAGCGCGCAGGGCTTTTGCTGAAGCGGCTATCACTATGGCTGTAGCGCTGATTGCGAACGCGCCGAGATTCGCTCTGGACTGTGTTGCCAGCAGCAGCGCCAGGACGATAAAAAAAAGCGCCATATCTGCTTTGGGGGAGATAATGCGCCGCCCGTGTTTCCAGAAAAAAAACTGGCCGGTCAGGGCCAGGCCCGCCATAAGCCCCAGGGTGTTGGGGGTGCCGGTGAAAAGTGCCAGGCGTTTTGTGTCGTAAAAGATCAGATCAGACGGGGCCAAAAGCCCCAGAGCGAGGCCGCCTGCGGCCCACAGCGCCGACAGGATCAGGCCGAGAATGTGGCCGAGGAGCATGAAGCGCAAGGCTTTGTCCGGCAGGGCCAGTTTTATGGAATATCCGGCCAGGGCCAGGATAAGCCAGCCAACAACGATATGTCCAAAAGAGCGAACTTCGGGAAAGGGGCTGGCAAAGGCGGCGACATAGGCGGCCAGAACCATGAGCATGACGCAGTAGCCTTGCGGAGCGTAGAGCAAGTAGCTGATTCCCCCCTGCCTTTGTAGACTCAATAAAAGCGGCAGGGTTAAGATGATAAGCGGCACCCTGAACGCGCGCTCGGTGAAATCAAAAGAATGTCGATAAAAAAGCAGGATCCAGCAAAGAGTATACAGCGCGAGTAACGTATTTTTATGCTTGATGGAGAATAGCGTGACGCGTTCGAGCAAGGCTCTGTAAGTCGGAGAGGATACGGTATTGTTCATATGTTGCGAGGCACGTTGCGCCGTGTAAGGTTATGAAGGGCTGTTTTTGTGTACAGCCCTTCATATTATACCCAAGTGCTTTTTTCTTCAAGTTTATTCGGGAGAAAGCGCCAGGCGCAGGCCGATTGAGTCAAAGGTGCCGTCCGGCAGAAGGTAGCTGCGCAGGCCGGAGCGGCAGTCTTCCGGAGTATTGAGCCAGCTGCCGCCGCGGTTCACGCGGTGCAGGCCCTTGGCAGGGCCTTGCGGATCTTCTTTGGGGCTGTCTGCATAATACTTTTCGCCATACCAGTCCTGTGCCCATTCGTACACATTGCCGTGCATGTCAAAGAGCCCCCAGGGGTTGGCCGCCTTCTGCCCCACCGGGTGGGTTGAGTCTGCGGAGTTGCCATCGTACCATGCGTAGTGAGTCAGGTCTTTGCTTTCGTTTCCAAAGGAATAGGCGCTGTCCGTGCCCGCGCGGGCGGCGTATTCCCATTCCGCCTCTGTGGGCAGGCGGTAGCGCGTGTGGCCTTCCTTGGCGTTCAGGCGTTTAATGAATTCCTGGGCCGCAAGCCAGGATACCTGCTCCACCGGGTTGGAGGGGCCTTTGAATTTCGAGGGGTTTTTCCCCATTACCGCCTCCCACTGGGCCTGGGTCACCTCATATTTGCCCAGGAAAAAGGGCTTGTCGATGCTCA
Organism: Desulfovibrionaceae bacterium UBA930; assembly: GCA_002293605.1. Lineage (GTDB taxonomy): Bacteria > Desulfobacterota > Desulfovibrionia > Desulfovibrionales > Desulfovibrionaceae > Frigididesulfovibrio. Next base: position 3,795 of record DBDO01000068.1, on the reverse strand, counting down.
CCTTGTGCATGGGCGCTTCATCAGGGGTGCCGCCTTCCTTTTTGGGCTCTGTCCCCATCGTAAATTCGCCCGCCGGAATAAGCACAAACTCCATGCCCATGCTGTTGACATAGCCCTGTTCGGAGGCCGGGGCTGCCCCTGCCGCAGGCGCGAGCAGAAAAAGGCAGAAAAGGCTTGTCAGCCATACAGTATTTTTTTTCATTATTGTTCCTTATAGACGGCAGCATACCATGCCGTTTGTTTGTAGTAGGGCATCAAAACTTCAGTCCCGGACCAGGGGATGAAGCTGGTCAGCCCCGAGTGATTGCTAATGGGGTAGCGCTTTCCCACCTTGCCAAAGTCAGAGGTAAAGGTTTCGGTAGCGTCTTTGAAAACGACCGTCTTTTGCAACTGGGCGGCAAAGGCTTTGTATTCGGCGCTGTCAGGAGAAATGCCGTGGCGGATGTAATCATCAAGATCGAAAAAGATGTGGGAACCCAGCCCATCGAAGAATTGAATCGGGTTCAGGCCCGGATTTACGGATTTCCAGCCGGGGCTGCGAAATATCGCCTTGACGCATGCCGCAAGGGCGTCCAGTTCCGCTGTCTTTACCACGGATACCGTGGCATCGGGGTCGGTGCTTTCCCGGTAGTAGTCAACAAAGTCTTTAGCGATTCCCGCCAGATCATTCCAGTCTGCGAAAATTCTTTTGATCACCTGCTCATAGCGGAAGCCGTCAAGGAGGATTTCGGCTGAGGAAACGATAAAATGGTTCGCCAGGGCGCGCATTTCATAGAGGGCTTCGACCGAGCCCAGGTAGCAGTCGTCAAAAAGGATGAAGTCCCAGTTCCATGCGCCTATGGCGCTGGCAAATTCCGCTATGTCGAGTCTTTCGTCCTCGTCAGAGGTAAAATAGCGGGCGCGTCCCCCTGGCTGCGCAGCGGTCTTCTGCTCTTCCGGCAGAAGCTGCACAGCGGGATTTTTACCGCCGGGCGACTTGGGGTCGATTGTAATTGCTTTTGGAATCCAGCCCATGCCGTGGGAGCCGAAAGCAAAGCCGTAGCGGGTGGCAGGAGCAAAGGCGCGCATATCGCCAACGACAGCGGCAAGGGTGTCGGGAGAAAAGGAGTCGTTCGCGCCGGAGGCATACGTTTTCAGCGTCTGTTTGCGAAAGCCCTTGCGCGCCGAGGCGTCTTTGACCAGTTCATAGATGAGGTTGCCGCCCTTGTCTCTTTTGTGAAAAACCAGCACGCGTGTTTCGTTGCCGGCTTTTTGCGCGGCTACCGCGCTGCCCGCTTCGTCCACATTGTTCGTAAAATAGGGTTCGCCGATATTATCATAGAGCAGAAAAACGCGGGTTTCGGCAGTCTGGGCCGTTCCGTTCGCGGGTAGCAGCATTACTGCCGTAAGAAGCAGGACGAGTTGTAAGAGGTTTTTTATGTTCATGATTGTGCCTTTGGCATGCAGTCCCCTGCACCAGGCAGGCTGATGCAGGGGACGCGAACTGTGTGGGATGACGGACTGAACCTAGAGCGGAGGAATGCGCAAAACCTGACCGGGGTAAATTTTGTCCGGCGAACTGAGCATGGGGCGGTTGGCTTCAAAAATGATGTTGTTTTTCGCGCCGTTCCCCTTGCCGTAATGGGCCTCGGCGATTTTCCAGAGGTTGTCCCCGCTTTTCACCGTGTAAAAGGCCGATTCCTTCTCAGGGCTTTCGATTTTCACGTCATCGGTCTTCACCTCGGCAACGCCTGCGGCATTGCCCACGGCCAGCACCATTTTTTCCAGGGTGGCCTGATCCTTGACCGCCCCTGCGAGCACTACCTTGTCCCCGTCCATACTGAGTTGTACCCCGTCTGTTCCCAATTTGTAGGAGTCGAGGTTTTTCTTCAGGTCTTCGGCCTTGGGGTGGCTGTCGCCAACACCGAGTTTTTCTCCCACGCTTTTGATAAAGCTGAAAAGGCCCATAGTAGTCTCCTTGCTGAAGTGATAGGGACTGCTCCCAATTTATAGAAATATCTATATTATTACTGAATAGCATCAAGAGAGGGCTGTGTAAAGGGGGGCGCACTCTGAAGGCGTGATCGCCTTTGCCCTAGGGGCTGTCTCCTTCCTCTCCTGGCGGCTTTGCGCCGGGCTTGCCAGCCAGGTCAGGAGAAAGGCAAAGACTTTCGTTGTCATATTCCTTTTTTGTTTTTTTTTGTGTATTCTTTGCTTTCTCATATTCTTTATAGACGAAGGAGAATATTTATGAAGAAAATCGGTAAAAAACTGACGACAGCGGCGGGCGCGCCGGTAGCGGACAACACCAATTCGACAACCGCTGGTTCCCGCGGGGGCATGATGCTCCAGAACCCCTGGTTCATTGAAAAACTTGCGCATTTTGATCGCGAGGTCATTCCCGAGCGGCGCATGCATGCCAAAGGCTCGGGCGCGTTCGGCAGCTTTACGGTGACGCACGACATCACAAAATACAGCAAAGCCAAAATATTCTCCGCAATAGGGAAGAAAACCGAACTCTTTGTCCGCTTTTCCACTGTCGCGGGCGAGCGGGGCGCGGCAGACGCCGAGCGCGATATCCGGGGCTTTGCCATTAAATTCTATACCGAGGACGGCAACTGGGATCTGGTGGGCAACAACACCCCGGTCTTTTTCCTGCGCGATCCCTTGCGCTTTCCGGATCTGAACCATGCGGTGAAGCGCGACCCCAGAACGAACATGCGTTCCGCGCAAAACAACTGGGATTTTTGGAGCATGCTGCCCGAGGCCCTGCACCAGGTAACCATTACCATGTCCGATCGGGGCCTGCCCTTGTCCTACCGCCACATGCACGGTTTTGGCAGCCATACCTTCAGTTTGATCAATGCGGATAATAAACGCGTCTGGGTCAAATTTCACCTGCGCACCTGCCAGGGCATCAAAAACCTCACGGATCAGGAAGCCGAGGAACTTGTAGGGCGCGATCGGGAAAGCCATCAGCGCGATCTCTATGAAGCCATTGAGCGGGGCGACTTTCCGAAGTGGGAGTTCTCCATTCAGGTCATGAGCGAAGCGCAGGCGAAAAAGTACAAGGAAAATCCCTTTGATCTCACCAAGGTATGGAGCTACAAGGACTTTCCCCGCATACCGGTGGGCGTGCTTGAATTGAACCGCAACCCGGCAAACTACTTTGCCGATGTGGAACAGGCCGCCTTCAACCCCGCCAATATCGTGCCGGGCATAGGCCTTTCCCCGGACAAAATGCTGCAAGGGCGCCTTTTTTCCTACGGCGATGCCCAGCGCTACCGCCTGGGCGTCAACCATATGTCCATTCCCGTGAACGCGCCGAAATGCCCTGTGCACGCCTACCACAGGGACGGACAGATGCGGGTGGACGGCAACTACGGCTCAACGCTCGGCTACCAGCCGAACAGCCGCTATGAATGGGACGAACAGCCGGAATTTAAGGAGCCGCCGCTGGAAATACAGGGGGCCATGGATTCTTACGAGCCCAAAGAGGATAAAAGCGATGACTGCTTCTATCAGCCGGGCGATCTGTACCGCCTGATGACCGAAGATAAAAAGGCTCTGCTGATTGAAAATACGGCCCGGAACATCGGCCCGGCTTCGGAAAAGGTCAAGTACCGCCACAGCGCCCACTGCTACCTCGCGGACAAGGACTACGGCACCCGTCTGGCCAAGGCCCTGGGGCTCGACATGAAAAAGGTGACGGAGCTGTCCGGCATGACGCATCAGGCGAGAATGAAGGCGACAGCGGAAGGGTAGGCTCCGCCTCCCCTGACCCCACCGGCAGGGGGCGTGGCCCCCTGCACCCGC
>DBDO01000139.1:319-5281 GCA_002293605.1 Desulfovibrionaceae bacterium UBA930 | reverse complement strand
CGGACTGCGATGCGGTACTGGTGCACGACAGCGCCCGGCCCTTTGCCTCCGCTGCTCTTGCTGCCCGTGTGCTGGCTGCTCTGGAAGCGGGCTACGCAGCGGCAATTCCGGGTCTTGCCGTGTCTGACACCATCAAATCCGTGGATGCCGCAGGCATGGTTGCGTGCACGCATGAGCGGGCCAGTCTGCGCGCCGTGCAAACGCCCCAGGGCTTTTGGCTGGATCCCCTGCGCAAGGCCCACGCAAGAGCCCGGCAGGAAGCTTGGGAGGTGACGGATGATGCCGCGCTCATGGAGCGTTGCGGCTATCCCGTGCTTGTGGTGGAAGGCGAAGAGGCCAACCGCAAAATAACCACGCCGGGCGATCTGTCCCTGCTGGCTGAAACGCCCTGCGCGGGGCGAGGTTCTGAAGGAGAAGCCATGCCCGAAATGACGCCCTGTTCCGGGTTCGGCTACGATGTACATCGCTATGGGGGCAGCAGGCCCTTTATTCTCGGCGGCGTGCCCATTCCCTGTGAGATCACGGTAGCGGCCCATTCCGATGGAGACACGCTTTTGCACGCCCTGATGGACGCCCTGCTAGGTTGCATTGGCGGCGGGGATATCGGCGGCCTTTTTCCTGACAGCGACCCGGCCTTTGAAAACATTTCCAGTGGGGTGCTGCTGGCCGAGGTGCTGGAGCGCACCCGCACGGCCGGGCTGCGTCTGACCGGGGTGGACGTTACCGTTATCGCCCAGGTTCCGCGCATCGCGCCGCACCGGGAAGGCATTGCCGCAAACCTCGCCAAGCTGTTGCAACTTCCCCGGCATTGCGTAAATGTCAAGGCTACTACCGAAGAGCACCTGGGCTTTACAGGGGAGAAAAAGGGTATCAAAGTTGCGGCCCTGGTGAGCGGGCTGCGGTTTGCTGTGCCCGTAAGCGCCAAGGGGGGAGCGGAGCATGGATAAAAGACTCTCTGTGCGCCAACGCGTGATGCTTCAGGCAGAGGAGTTCTGGCGGCTGCTCTGGGGCTGGATTCCCGGCGGGCCGGGCACGCTTTTGCGGCGCTGGCTCTACAGGCCTTTCTTTGCCCGGGCCGGGGCCTTTCGTTCCGGCATCGGCCTTGTCGTGCAGGGCTTTGGCAATATCCATATGGGTTCGGGCGTGGGGCTGAACAGGCATGTTTCCCTGTATGCCTCGCGTGGCACCATTACCCTGGGAGACAGGGTCTTTGTCGGCGATTTTTCTTCCATTAACGCCAATGACGCGGAGATACGCATTGGCAACGATGTGATTATCGGGCCAATGTGCCTTGTGCAAGGGGCGAACCACGCCTTCGGCCGTCTGGATATCCCCATTGCGCGGCAGGGGCATGTGCCTTCCTCCGTCAGCATTGAGGACAATGTCTGGATAGCGGCTCACTGCGTGATTCTGCCCGGTGTGCGCATTGCCTCGGGCGCGGTCATTGCGGCAGGCGCAGTGGTGACGCGCGATGTGCCTCCCAATGCCGTGGTAGGCGGCGTGCCCGCGAAAATTCTCTCTTACCGGGATGCAAGTCTCAAGACCGTGTAAGCGTCCAGAGCGACTATTCAAGAAATCCGGAGAAATAGCGTGAAAATAGCCATCAGCACTTCCTCCTTTGCCAAATTCAGCGATGCGCCTTTGCAGCTTTTACAAGAGCGCGGCCTTGAGCCTGTATTCAACCCGCACGGGCGCGCCTTGAGTGAAGATGAGGCCATCGAGCTTTTGCGCGGCTGTGTGGGGCTGGCCGCAGGTACGGAGCCGCTCACGGCCCGTGTATTGGAAGCCTGCCCGGAACTTTGCGTCATCTCCCGCTGCGGAGTGGGCATGGACAACGTGGACTTGGAAGCGGCCAAAGCGCGGGGCATTATTGTGCATAATACGCCGGACGCCCCGACCAGGGCCGTGGCCGAACTGACTCTGGGTTACGCCCTTGATCTGCTGCGTCAGATCAGCCGCATGGACCGCGAAATGCGTGCCGGGCAATGGCAGAAACGCATGGGCAATCTCTTGCAGGGCAAGGTGCTCGGCATTGTGGGCTTTGGCCGTATCGGACGGGCTGTGGCCGCGTTGTTCGCAGCCCTGGGCTGCTCCGTATGTTTTTACGACCCCGCTGTGACGCAAGACTGCGGCGAGTGGTCCTGCCTCTCCATGGACGAACTCCTGGCCCGCGCCGATATTCTGAGCCTGCATACAGCCAGGCCGAGGGATGGCTCTTTGGTGCTGGACGCGGGCCGCATCAGCCGCATGAAAAAGAGGGCCTGGCTGATCAACGCGGCCCGCGGCGGCATTATTGACGAACAGGCCCTGTACGAGGCCGTGAAGAGTGGGGCCTTGTCCGGCGCGGCTTTGGATGTCTACGGCAAAGAGCCTTACAGCGGCCCCCTGCTCGAACTGCCGGAAGTTATCTGCACGCCCCATATCGGGTCCTATGCCAGGGAGGCGCGCATTGCCATGGAAGTGGAAACCATTGCAAACCTTTTGGGCGGGCTGGAGCAGGCGGGGCGCGTGTAACGCGCTTCGTACTATCAATGTTTAAAACGAAGCTTTAAGCCTTGAGGCCGTGGACAAAGTCATTGAGAGAGCTCTGCCCTCTCAAACTCTCCCGGCAAAGGGGTGACCCCTTTGCAATCCCATCGCTGGGAAATGGCGTTCTGCGTCATTTTCCAGAAATTGCGGGGGCAGGGGCCTGAGGCCTCTGGCGGGGTGTGGGGCACTATACTGCCCCACAGAACACTATCGGAGTTCTTCGCACATGGCACTGCATCTTATTGTTTTTGACTGCGATGGCATTCTGCTTGAAAGCATGGATATCAAGACCAGGGCCTTTCAGCGTGTCGGCAGGGAAATCAGCGCGGAAGCGGCGGAAGGCCTTGCCGCCTACCATCGTCTAAACGGCGGGGTGAGCCGTTTCAAAAAATTTGAATGGCTCTATGCCACCTATAAGGACCGGGCCATTACAGATGAGGAAAAAGAGGCCCTGAACCAGGCCTTTAAAAAAGCCACGCTGGAAGAAATCGCCAAGTGCCCCCTGGTGCCCGGCGCTCAGGGCGTGCTGGACCACTGGAAGGAGCGCGTGCCTATGTATGTGGCCTCGGGCGCACCCGAGGAAGAATTGCGCATGATTCTCCAGAACCGGGGTCTGGCCAAATACTTTGAGGGCGTGTACGGCTCCCCCACGGTCAAAACTCAGTTGCTGCGCAGCATTGTGCAGCACGCAGGCGTATATCCCCGCGATGCCGTGATGATCGGAGACGCCCGCACGGACCAGTACGCGGCCGAGGCAGTGGGTACGCAATTTTATGGGCGCGGTGAATATTTTAAAGATAGCGGCCATCCCTGGCACAGCGACCTTACACGCCTGAACGAGCATCTGGAGGAGCTGTTCGCCGCGCCGTAGAGGCACAGCCCGCCCGCAGCACAATGCGGGTCACTTCCGAAGGCGCGCCCAGCCTGACCGGAAAACCGTTCCACAGCCCGGCCCCGTTGCTGACATAGAGCTGCATGGAGCCAAGACTGTACAGGCTGGAAACGAAGCCTTCATTATACGCCGCCACAATGCGGTCAAAGCCGATGAGATGTCCGCCATGCGTATGCCCCGAGAGCTGGAGGGCGATGCCTTTGGCGGCGTTTTCCCGGGCCCTGCCGGGACGGTGTTCCAGCAGAATGCGCAGGGCGCTTTCCGGACTGTACGCCAGCGCGGCCTCAATATCCGGGCCGGGCAAGCCGTAGCGCGCGGCTACCGGGTCCGTGGTGCCTGCAATCACCAGCACATGATCTTTGACCCGCAGGGCCGCATGTCTGTTGGGCAGCATGGTGATGCCGAGCCCTTGCAGATAGGCCAGCCGGGCCTGATAATCCACAAAATACTCATGATTGCCAATGCAGGAGAAGACCCCGTAAGGCGCGGTCAGATCCGCGAGTGGGGCGATGTCCTGCGCGCGCTCCGGGATTGCGCCGTCCGCAATGTCTCCTGACAGTAAAATAAGGTCCGGCGAAGCCCCCATAACCGTATCCACAATGGCGCGCATTCTGGGACCGCGCAAGAGGGCGCTGGCGTGCGGGTCCGTGATATGGGCGATGCTGAAGCCGTCCAGTGCGGCCGGAAGCTGCGGCAGAGTTATTTCCAAACTGCGCAGGGCCGGGGGGCGCACCGCCTCCCGAACCCCATAGGCGGAAAGCCCAAGGGCAAGAGCGACCATAATTCCGGCTTGACGCAGGGGCGAACCCGGCAGCTTGCAAGGCAGGCCTGCCTTACGGGCGAGCCATAAGGCAAGCAGCAGGACATCGCGCAGGGCGAGTATGATGCAGAGCAGGGCCAGGGCGAAAAAGAGCCAGCCCTGCACCATAAGCAGAGGTCCGGGCAGCTCGGGGGAGGACAGCGAGCGCAGTATATAGCGGGAAATGATATGGTAGAGAGAAGCCAGCAGCATGAAGGCTGTTGCTGCCAGCTTTACTTTCCAACTCAGAGGCAGGCCGGGCAAGAGCCGCAGCGCCGCGTAGAGAAAGAGGGACAGCGAGTAGAAGGGAAAAAGCATAAAGGCTGGTATCCTTTACCGGCGTATGCCGGTCTGGAAGAATAATCGTTTCAAAGCCCCGCCAGGGAAGACTGTTTCGGGAGCGTGGTTATCCCCTCCGCGTAGCTGAGGCTGCTTTGCCATAGAAACGACAAGCGCTCGCGGGGGTAAAAGGACAGCCCTAAGAATGCCAAAGTCACGGCGTAAGGTCGAGCAGAAAAAAGAAAGGCCTTTGACTTTTTTGCACTCCTGCGGTGCATCGGCCCCGGCAGTCGTGACTGCTGCGGTCTGGTATCAGGTAGATGGCAGGCTATCCCAATCGCATAGGAGCGCAGGGGGCACAATCCGCACATTACCGGGAGAAGGTCTTTGCGGTGGTCGGTAGCAGGAGCTTTCCAGTGTGGCAGTGTGCCGCGAAAACCTAATATTGCAAATATGTAAAAAA
>DBDO01000139.1:0-277 GCA_002293605.1 Desulfovibrionaceae bacterium UBA930 | reverse complement strand
AAAAATCGCGGATTTGAAAAAAAGCGATTGACTAAAGCGGCAAGATGGAGCAAAAAGCACATCTCCTGCGGCGGGACCGGCAAGCCGGTTTGCAGCGCGGGCCGCGAGAAAAAAATCGCGAATTTGAAAAAAAGAGATTGACTAAAGCGCGAAGATGGAGCAAAAGCAACATCTCGCACGGCGGGTCCGGCTGGAACGGGCTTGCGGCGATTTTCGCGGGAGTAAATCCTGCAAGGCCCTGAGAGGGGTTGGTTTTCGGTTCTTTGACAAGTGAAGA
>DBDO01000010.1 GCA_002293605.1 Desulfovibrionaceae bacterium UBA930 | reverse complement strand
GCTACGCGGCAGCCTGCGGCGTCTGATGAGGCGGAACGCGCTGCGTTATGGGGGATTACCGAGCCCTTGACGCGCACAGCCCCGCCCTTAAAAATATAACGAATTTGTTATCAAAGCCAAGGCGCGTTTGATTCCACATGGGAATCACCCCAGTCGCAGCACAAAATTCACAATAAACACCGCGCTGATCGCCAGCATCACCCCACTGACCTCGCTACGGCGTCCGGCGCAGATTTTGAGCAGGGCGTAACTGACAAAGCCAAAGGCAAAGCCGTTGGCTATGCTGTACGTCAGCGGCATCATGATGATTGTCAGAAAGGCAGGCAGGCCCTCGGTGAAATCGTCAAAGCGCACATGCACCACCTCGGCCATCATGAGCGCGCCCACGATAATCAGGGCCGGGGCCGTGGCAAAGGGCGGCACCAGACCGACCAGCGGGGCGAAGAACAGGGAAACGGCGAAGAGCCCGGCCACAGTTACGGCGGTCAGACCGGTGCGCCCCCCGGCGGCCACTCCGGCTGCGCTTTCTATATAGGTAGTTGCCGTGGAGGTGCCGAGCACAGCCGAGGCCATTGTCCCTATGGCGTCTGAACTCAAGGCCCGGTTCAAATTTTTGATGCTCCCGTCTTCGGCCATCAGTCCGGCTTTGCGGGTTACGCCGATCAAAACCCCCATGTTGTCGAAAAGCTCGACCACGGTAAAGGTGAAAATAATCGATACAATGCCGTAGGCAAAGGCCCCGGCCAGATCCATGGCCAAAAAGGTGTCGGCCAAACTCGGCAGGCTGAAGCTGACAATGCTGGAAAGCCCCTTTGGCCAGGCTGCCGCGCCGCAGATCATACCCAGCAGCGTGGTGAAAAGCACCCCGGCAAGCAGCCCCCAGGCCCGGCCCCGGGCCATGAGCGCGGCTGTGAAGATCAGCCCGGCCAGGGCCAGCAGGGGCGCGGGCCTGCCAGGGGCAAAGCTCAGGCTGCTCACTTCACCGACCGCTACCAGGGTAGCTGGATTATCCACGATGATGCCTGCCCCGCGCATGCCCACAAAGGCGATAAAAAGCCCGATGCCCACGCCTATGGCCCGTTTCAGGTTCATGGGCACGGCCTCGATGATGGCCTGACGGATGCCCCCCAGGGTGAGAAGAAAAAAGATCACACCCGAGATAAACACCGCGCCGAGCGCGGTCTGCCAGGAAAGGCCGGAGCCGAGCACCACGGTATAGGTGAAAAAGGCGTTCAGCCCCATGCCCGGCGCGGCAGCTACCGGAAAATTGGCCCAAAGGCCGAGCAGCAGGGTGCATATAACCGCAGACCAGATGGTCGCGGCAATGGCCGCCTCTCTGGGAACGCCCGCCTCGGCGATGATGTTGGGGTTGACGAAAATCACGTAGCCCATTGCCACAAAGGTGGTCAGCCCGGCCATCACTTCGGTTTTGACCGTGGTCCGGTTCTCCCCGAGGCGAAAAAGACGCTCCAACACGCCGCTTTTTTGCGCCCCGCTTCTTTCTGTTGTCTGTTCGGTCATGCTCTATCCGCCTTATTCCCTTTTTTTATGTGTCAGAAACAATGAAAAAACCAGGCAACGGGAAATCCGCCGCCCCCCTGAGAGGGTAGCACAAGCCCGCCGCGCACGCCAGTTGCGAATATATTTTTACCGAAACATGCCTGTCTTTCATTCCGGGAGGAAAGCGCGTATACAGACGGCAACGATATTTTCCGGAGGTTGGGTTATGGATATTTTTACCGCCATACATTCCCGGCGCAGCGTGCGCGCCTATACGGGCGAGCCGGTCACCACGGAGGAGACCCGCGCCATGCTTGATGCGGCCATGACCGCCCCCAGCGCGGGCAATGCCCGGCCCTGGCACTTTCTCGTCATTGACGACCCGGTCAGCATAGCCCAGATTCCCTCTCTCAACCCCTATGCGGGCATGGCACCCGCCGCCGCTGTCTGCATTCTGGTCTGCGGCGACCTCTCTCTGGAAAAATACCCCGGTTTCTGGGTTCAGGACTGCTCCGCCGCCATTCAAAACCTGCTGCTGGCCGCCGTAGGGCTGGGCCTTGGCGCGGTATGGACCGGCATTCATCCCCTTGAGGATCGCGTCAGGGCTTTTGCCTCCCTCTTTGCCCTGCCGCCGAACATTGTGCCTCTGGCCCTGATCGCCGTGGGAAGGCCTAAAAAGGAGCAGCAGCGCCTCAGCCGCTATGAGGAAGAAAAAGTGCATTACAACCGTTACGGACAGGCCTGGAAGGTGAATTAAGTTTATGGCCCGCTACTTCATGCCCCCTCGCGGGGCGAGCTACTTGAATAAAGTCTGGCTCTGGCTGAAAAGCGGCAGACGCTTTCGCCCCTCTTTTCCGCGCACGGTTGAATTTCAGACCCTGTCCGCCTGCAATGCCAAATGCGTTTTTTGCCCGCACGCCCTGAGCCCGGAGCTTATCCCGCACGGGCGCATGGAAGACGGGCTTATTGACAAAATCGTCAGCGAATGCGGCAGGCATCTCGTCAGCCGGATCAGTCCCTACCTGACCAACGAACCCCTGGCCGACAAGCGCATGCCGGATATCCTGCGCCGTATCCGCGCAAAAACCCCCTTTTTCACCAAAAGCAAAATCAATACCAATGCCGGACTGCTGACAGAAGAAATCAGCCGCAAGCTCCTCACTGAGTCCGGGCTTTCGCAGATCTGGTTCAGCGTGAACGGTTACAGCCCGGAAAGCTACCGGGCCTCCATGAACCTGGATTATGCGACCTCCATGCGCAATATAGACAGCTTTCTCCGCCTGAAAAAAGAACTGGGCAAAAGTCGGCCCAGCGTCAAGGTCACGACCATACACACCACCCTGGTGGAAGGCGAACTGGAGTATGCAAAAGAGTACTGGGAGAGACGCCAGGTGCCTTTTGTCATCCACCACATGGACAACCGGGCCGGTGAAGGGGTGAGCGCCATTGCGCCGGGCGCGCACGCGCGCAAGCTGAATTGCGACCTCTTTCTCAAGCAGGCCTATATTGTGGAGAACGGCGACATGATTTTATGCTGCCACGACTGGCAGCAGAGCGTTGTGCTCGGCAATGTGGCCGAAACATCTATTCGGGAGGTCTGGAACTCGCCCCGCTTTCTTGACCGCATCTATGAATATTACGCGGGAAATTTCGAAAATCTCGAAATCTGCCGGAATTGCGGGTAGGCTTTGGGGGACTGTGCATCCTTCGCAAAGCGAGGGCGGACAAATCCTCCCCAAGATCCCATATATAATATAGCCTTACTGAACGTGCACTTCTGAAATTTTGGGCAGTCCCTTCACCAGTTGCAGGGCCATGCGCAGTTGGTTGTCCTTTTCCAGCAGAGCCTTTGTTTCGCTTTCCAGGAGCTTGGGCTTGTCGCTTTTTTTCTCTTCGCCCGCCTTTTTCGCTCCGTTTTCAAGGTGGCGGGAAAGGTCTTTTTCGCGCGGTCCGAAAAAGCGGGGCGTTTTCGCGGCCTCGCCCTCGCGCGGGGCTTCAAAGGCCACGACAATGTCGGGCACGATGCCTTCGGCCTGAATGGAGCGCCCTTTTGGGGTATAATAGCGGGCTATGGTCATTTTGATGGCCGTGCCGTCCCCGAGCGGCTCGATCTTTTGCACGGAGCCCTTGCCAAAGGTCGGTTCGCCCACAATCACGGCCCGGCTGTGGTCCTGCAGGGCACCGGCCACGATTTCAGAGGCCGAGGCCGAGCCCTGGTTCACCAAGGTTACCAGGGGGCAGGTCACATCAGAAGGGGTGCTTTTGGCGCTGTGACTTTCGAGCACCTGCCCGCCTCGGCCACGCATGCTGACAATAGCGCCCTTTTTCAAAAACACATCGGATACGGTTACCGATTGCTTGAGCAGACCGCCGGGGTTATTGCGAAGGTCGAGCACTATACCCTTGATTTCCGCTTTTTTGCCTTGTTCGCGCAGAGCTTCGAGCAATTCGGAGGTGGTCTTGTCGTTAAAACGCGTCAGACGAATCCAAAGATAGCCCTCGTCATCAAGAAAACGGGCCTTGACGCTGATAAGGGGAATGGCATCGCGCACTATTTTGACACTTTTCGGGGCCTTGTCCTCCTTGCCGAGAATCAGAAGTTCCACCTGACTTCCTTTCGGGCCGCGAATTTTCGATACCGCCTCTGTGGTGGTCATGTCCTGCGTGGGCTGCCCGTCAACGGCGAGAATCATGTCGCCCGCCTTGAGGCCCGCCTTGTCCGCCGGGGTGTCCTCAATGGGCGACACCACGATAAGCTGGTTGTTTTCTGTGGAAATTTCGATTCCCACCCCGAAAAACTCGCCGGATGTGGCCTCCTGCATTTCCTTGAAGTCTTCTTTGCCCAAAAAGGTGGAATGAGGGTCCAGACCCTCCAGCATGCCCTTGATGGCCCCATTCATCAGTTCATCGTCTTCCACGTCCCGCACATAGCCGCTGCGGATGATATCGTAGGCTTTGCTGAAGCGCTTTTTGCCTTCATGCCTGTCGCTGTCCGCGCCCAAGGCCGCAGGCGTAACAACGACAAGGCAACAAAGCGCGAGCAGAGCTTTCATAAAATGGTGCATGAGCTTCCTCCAAGGCGGATACGGCACAGGCCGTAAGCAAAAAAAACGAAGGCTTGTATAAACTATGATGCAAGCCAATGTTCAGGGTTAATGGCTTTTTGCTTAAAACGCAATTCAAAATACAAACCCGGCCCTTTTATAGCCGGATAATAGCCCGCAGTGCCGATGCTCTGGCGTCCCGCGACATCCTGGCCGACCCGCAGGGGGCTGCTGCCCAAAAAGGCGTACAGGGAATAATAATCTTCGCCATGCTGAAGAATGAGCACGGTTCCAAAGCCCCGCAACACATCATTATGCACCACGGTGCCCCCGGCCACGGCCCTGATCTCGGCCCCTTCCGCTACGGCAAAGCCCAGCCCGCGCGAGGCCGGAACTTGCTGCGGGGCATAGCGTACCCGCAACTTGCCGGAAACCGGCCAGGGGAGCTTGCCCTTCATTGTATCGATATTGCCCCTGGAACGCTCGGCAATGGCAAGGTTCAAGCTCTCCACCAGTTTCAGAATATTTTTCAGTTCCGCTTCTTCGCTGCCGCGCCGCCTGCGCAGTTCCGCCAGTTTTTTATCATAATCAACGCGAACTTTGAGCAGCGTGCGCTTTTCCTCATTGACCGAGGCCATGCCCGCCTGCACGCTGCGGGAAATTGTATCCCGCCGTCCAAGCAGCTGGGCCAGTTTACGTTCCTGCTGATCCAGTTTTTTGCGGTACTGTTCAAGCGAGGCATAAAGCTCCCGTGACCAGGAGTATTCGCGATCCGCTGCGGTCCAGTCAACCGTTTCCCGGCGACCCACAGCGATGCGTCTGCCGGTAAGCTCCCAGAGCAGTTGCAGGGCCTGGGTCTGGGCCTCTTCGGTTTTGGCTTGCTCGGCCAGCAGGGCCTCGTATTCGATACGGGCCTTGTTATCCTCATCGCCAAGCTCCCTGAGCTTGTCCTGCTGTGTGGCTATTCCCTTTTCCAGTTCCAGAATGCGTTTTTCGGCGGCGGCAAGGTCTGTGTTCAGCCTGCGCTCCTGCTCGCTCAAACGTTGCAGGCTTTGCCTGCGCTCGGCAGCGTTCTTTCTTTCCTGGGCCAGATTTTTTTCAAGCTGCGAGAGTGAAGGAGCCGCAGCCATACAGGAAGGGGCATGGACCAAAGCGGAAAAAAGCGCGCAGCACAGCAAAAAGAGCGTGCAAGAAAAGGCGCGGGAGAGGAGCCGCCAACAAGCGGGGCATCGCAGCGGGAAAGAATGAACAAGGTCCGTCAACAGCGCTCTCCGAATCAGCCCTTCATCTCCCTTGTGCCCCAAAAGCGGCCCAAGGGGCATTCGGCGCACAGCGGCTTGCCCTTTTTGCAAAAAGTGTTGCCTGTGCGCACGATAAGCGCATGATACTCGTTATAAAGGGCTACGTCCACGGGCAAGGCCTGCATGAAAAAAGACCGCATGGCCTCATAGGGGATGGTATCGGGAAAAAAGCCGTGGCGACTGAAAATGCGCCGGGTATAGGCGTCCACCACAAAGGAAGGCCGCCCAAGGGCATAGAGCAGGATGCAGTCGGCGGTTTCCGGCCCGATACCGCGCACGCCAAGCAAAGCATCTCGCGCCTCTGCATCGGGCATAGCCTTGAGAAAGTCCAACCTGCCCGTTTGTGCGCACTCCTTCCAGCCGGGAAAAGAGGCGAAAAAATGCAGCAAATTATGCAGGCGCTGCGCTTTCAGGCGAAAAAAGCCGGAAGGGCGAAGGGCCTCTTCCAGTTCCTGCCGGGGCATGTCCAGCATGGCATCAAGCCGCAGGGCCTTTTTTCCGCGCAACAGGTCCAGGGCTTTTTCCACATTTCGCCAGGCCGTGTTCTGGGTCAGCACCGCGCCCACGCTTATGGCAAAGGGATGCTCCCCAGGCCACCAATGGGAAGGGCCAAGGGCGTCCAGCATGGCCTGGTAATAGTCCAGCAGCAGCGCGTGCGCGTTTTCTTTTACATTAGAAGCAAAAGAGGCCTTCGAGGGGAGTATGGGCATGGCGACAAGTGTTATCGGGGATTGAAATCAGCCCTGAATGCGATGGATATAATCCCGCGCGGCAACATTGATGATGCCTGAACGAGTCAGGCCCATATCTTCGGCAATAGCATCGAGCCGCGCAATAACCGAGGGCTTGAGAGATATGGACAGACGGACCGGAGATTCCGCTTTTGGTTTGCGCGTCACGGGAGCGACCAGAACATACTGCCAAAGAGTTCCCTGCGGCAAGGGGTCATCCTCCTCCAGGGCTTCGGCTTCATCAATCTGCCGGGCCTCATCCAGGCTTGAGGGGGCGGGGAGGGGGTCGCCGTCTTCCAGCATAGCGCCCAGGTGCATGGTTAGCGCCTCCTGCGCCATATGGAGTGCGTCAAGCAAGCTATCCCCGGAACTGACACAGCCGGGCAGATCGACAAAGGTCACATCATAGCGCCCAGGATGCAGGGGATGCGGCACAAAGGTGGCGGGGTAGTAATACATGGCGTTCTCCTTAAAATAGAAGGTAGGAGCTACCCCTACTTTCTGAGGGTAAGCCCGCTCTGCTTTTCCATGCTGCGGAGCGTCTTTTTCGTGGTATCCTTTCGCGGGTGGACCACGGTGACCTTGCCGGGCTTTACGGGATGCCTGAATTGCCAGTGATCTCCATCCGTGCTCACATGGTACCATCCATCGGCTTCGAGCAGTCTGATGATTTCTCGACTGTGCATCACGGCTTTACCCTCTCGTTGCTTAGTCTACTGCTTCCTCATGGCAGCTTCAATAATTTTTCTGAAAAAATAATAAAAATTATTAAAACCGTTACGGGTGCCAGATGATTTATGCGTTTCTCATTCGAGATCCGCCCCTGCCCATTTTGGCAATGGGATAGCAATTCGGCTCCTTCACTCGCGCGTTGCGCCGCGCGTAAATTCAATGTACACATTCCCATTGGGGGACAGGGCTCTGCCAGAGCAAAAGGTCCCCCACAGAGGAGCGACACGATGAGAGATGAAACTAAATGCCTGCACGCGGGCTATACGCCGAAAAACGCCGAACCGCGCGTTGTGCCCATAGTGCAAAGCACCACCTATGTCTATGATTCCAGCGAAGCCATTGGGGCGGTCTTTGACGAGCCTACCCACAGTCTGATCTACTCCCGCTTCGCCAACCCCACGGTTATGGCGGTGGAAGGAAAGATCGCGGCCCTGGAAGGCGGCAGCGCCGCCATGTGCACCAGTTCCGGGCAGGCCGCCCTTTTGCTCGCGGTGCTGAACCTGTGCAAGGCCGGGGACAGCATTGTCAGCAGCACGCAGATATACGGCGGCGCTGTGAATCTTTTTGACTTCACGCTGCGGAAACTGGGCATCGAGTGCATTTTTGTTTCCGCCGATGATGACGAACAAACTATCGCCGCCGCAATCAAACCCAATACCAAGGCCCTGTTCGGCGAGACCCTGTCCAACCCGGCCCTGGCCGTGCTGGATATCGAACGTTTCGCAAAGGTGGCCCACGCGCACGGCCTTCCCCTTATCATTGACAACACCTTTGCCACGCCCGTGCTCTGCAAGCCCATCAGCTTCGGGGCGGACATCGTGCTGCATTCCACCTCCAAGTATATGGATGGCCATGCGGTGCAGATTGGGGGCGTGATTGTGGACAGCGGGCGCTTTGACTGGAAGAACGGCAAATTCCCCGAACTGGTGGAGCCGGACCCCTCCTATCACGGCATTTCCTACACCGAAACGTATGGCGACAATGCCTATATCATCAAGGCCAGAATGCAGCTTATGCGCGATTTCGGCGTGTACCCGGCGGCCCACGCGGCCTTTTTACTCAACCTGGGCCTGGAAACCTTGGCCCTTCGCATGGAGCGCTATTGCAGCAACGCCCTGAAAGTGGCGGAATACCTCGCCAGCTGCGAGCATGTGGAAGCGGTGAACTATCCGGGTCTGCCGGGCAACAAGTACCACGCCCTGGCCCAAAAATACCTGAAAGGGGCGAGCGGCGTGACCTCCTTTATCATCAGGGGCGGCAGGGAAAAGGCCATGCGCTTTATGGACGCGCTGCAACTGGTTTCCAAAGAGGTGCATGTCGCGGATATCCGTACCTGCGTACTGCACCCGGCCAGTACCACGCACCGGCAACTGAGCGATGCACAAATAGCAGCCGCAGGAGTGCACCCCGGCATGGTCCGCATTTCAGTCGGCCTTGAGCATGTGGACGACATTCTCGAAGATATTGGGCAGGCATTTGCCAGGGCCTTTCATTAATCAGGGCTTCCGCCCCAAAGCCCACTGGTGGGAATGATGCCCCCCAGACCCCCTCGACTCCGGCTTGTTCACGTTTCACGTGCACAAGCCGGGAATGGGGAGTATATGAGCCGCCCGTCCCTCGCAAAGTATAGACAGACAGAGGCAAAACAGGCTCCCCTGCCGGAGAGCTTCCCTACTTTGCGGAGCAGGAGGCGCAGGCCTCGCCGCCTTCTTCCTTAAAGGCGATAAGCGGACAGTTCTTGCAAATGTCCCGGCCGGGAAAGGCATCGCCCGCATGGGTGATTGCCGAAGAGCCGGTAGCGGCTATCCGCTGGCGCAGACGTTCGACCGTAGCTTCGATATGATTACCGGGGATGAAGACGTTCACCTCACTGCGTTCGGTCTTGCCGGAATTATAACCGCCGGAACAGGAAGGGCTGAGATTGAAGGTCTGCTCCTGCCAGGTAAAGACCGAACCGCCGCAAGCCGTGGAACTCATGCTGACCTGCGGGCGCAGGGGGTGGGTGTTTGTGGCCGCCATATAGTCCACAGCCAGATGGTAGGACTGCATGTTGTCGCAGTAAAAATGCACCACATGCGGCTTAATTTTGGCCTTGCCCAGGGGGCCGACAGCCACGGCTTTCAGGGCGTTCATGGGCATGCGCGGCTTTGAGCGCACAAAGCGTTCCGCCTGCTCGTAATCAACGCAGTACTTGAGCTGGGTTTTGATTTCCTGCTCGTCAATCTCCTTCCAGCCGAAGCTTATTTTCGCGCCGCTGCACCCCAGCGTTTTGGGCGTGCCGAGCACGGTCTGATTCTCCATTCTGGCGGCGATTTCCCACTGGCAAAAGGTCAGCGGTCGCGCGGGCACCACATGAGGCGTTTGAACGCGAAATTCCTCTACTTCTTCATCCGTAAACAGCCAGGTAACAGCAACGGGATGATGATAGAGCCGGAACGACTCCATAAGCAGGCTTTCCATTTCAGCATAGCTCAATGCCATAGGTGACTCCTTACGATAGAACTTTATAGCAGTTTCACTTTGAGATTGGCGTAGGCGAACTTCGCTCGCCATTAAGTGACAATCTCAAAGTGAAATAGCTCTGGTTGAGATAGAAGATAACAGTAGCCGCGATGCAAATGGCGGCAAAAAGGGTCTCGGCAAGGCGGCTCCTTTCCAGCTCAATACGCCCCTCTCCCTGTCACCAGGGCCGGGATCGTTCGGATCATGATGTAAATATCCAGCCATACCGACCAGTTATAGACGTAGTGTTTATCCAGCGCCACTCGTTTATCGTAACGCAGATCATTTCTGCCTGAAACCTGCCAGAGTCCGGTAATGCCCGGTCGCACCCGCGTGTACAGCTCATACCCATCGCCGTAGCGCGCAACCTCGCTCTCCACAATGGGCCTTGGTCCTACCAGGCTCATCTCTCCCTTAATAACGTTGAAGACCTGCGGCAGTTCATCCAGGCTTGTCCGGCGCAAAAAAAGGCCCACTCTGGTCAGCCGCGGGTCATGGGCCAGTTTCTGGCCTTTTTCCCACTCTTCGCGCAGGGCGGAGTTTGCGGCCAAAAGCCTGTCCAGCCTCTCCTGGGCATCGGGTGCCATGGTGCGAAACTTCACTACATATATGGGCTTGCCCCCCCGCCCTATCCGTTTCTGGGTAAAAAATACCGGCCCTTTGCTGTCCAGACGGACACAAAGGGCGATCAGGGGAATAGCGAGCAGCAAAAACGCACTGCCCAAAAGGCAGAAGAGGATATCCAAAAAGCGCTTCATGCGCATGCGGGCCGGATCAAGAAGATTCTGCCGCAGGGTGAGAACCTGCCCGCCCGGGGCATCCACAACATGCAGGGTGACCTGCTTGAGCCAATGCCTGTCCAGATGCACAAGCACCTGCCGGAAATGTCTACCAAGAAGCATGATCAAGGGTTCACGCAGTTCCCGGTGCAGGGAGTCTGCGAGCAAAAAGGCCAAAGCGCCGGGATGGCGCTCGGCTATGCTTTGCAGCACGCGCTCCGGGATCAGGCTTTTATCGGCTGAGAGACTCAGTTCCGCCATGCTCGCGGGCAAGCTCCCCTCCCTGTCAAGAGGGATGCTTTCGGCAATGAAAAGGCCCATTTCCCGGTGCTCGCGAAAATCCTGCTCCACGTCCGCAATGGTATCGGCAGGGGCGAAAAGCACTGCCGGATAGCCCCACCATGCCTTATTCGCGCAGCACCTGCGGGTGATATAGCGAAAAAGCGGCACAACAAGCAAGGCGGCCAACCAGCAAAATGCGATGATAAAACGCGAATAGATCGGCCCCTGCTGCGTCAGAAAAAGAATAAAGCTCAGGAAAAGAAAGCCCAGAGAACTGCCGAGCGTGAGGCGCTTGAGTTCCTCGCTGGCGGGGCGCAGTATGCCCGGATACAGGCCCAAAGTGGCGTATACTACCAGAAAAAGCAGAAGGCCCGGCACAAGGTCCACATATAAAGAAAGCGAAAAAATGCCGCCTGATAAGAAGCGGATCACAACCCCCAGGGACAGGGCCGTGAGCAGGGCGCACAGGTCAGAGAATAACAAGGCCGTGCAGGTGGAGCGAATGCGCAGTATGGGAGTGTGGCGTGGCACTCTTATTCTCCTTGGCTTTTGCGTTGACTCTCGCTCAGCTCCCAATCCCAGGCGCTTTGGATGATGCTTTCAAGATCGGCATAGGCGGGGTGCCAGCCCAGTTCTACTGCGGCCCTGGAGGCGTCCCCGACCAGCACTGCCGGGTCGCCCGGCCGCCGAGCCGCCTCAATGACCCGGATAGGCAGGCCGGTAACCTTTTGCGCACAGTCCAGCACTTCCCGCACCGAATAGCCCTGGCCGTTGCCGAGGTTGAAGGCTGTGCGCCGCCCTCCGGATTCCAGGTAGCGCATGGCCAAAAGATGCGCCTCTGCCAGATCGCAGACATGGATGTAATCGCGGATGCAGGTGCCGTCCCTTGTGTCATAATCCGTGCCGAAAAGATGCAGGCTTTTTTCCGGATTGCCCGCAGCTTTGAGCGCCAGAGGAATGAGGTGGGTTTCAGGGCTATGGCGCTCGCCTATGCCCGGGTTCAGAGGGTGCGGCGCGGCCCCGGCAGCGTTAAAATAGCGAAGGGAGCATATATTCAAGCCGTAAGCCTCGGCATAGTCGCGCAGCATCCATTCCACGGCCAGCTTGGTCCGTCCGTAGGGGTTGACCGGGTACTGGGGATGATCTTCCGTAAGAGGCAGCACTGTTGGCGTGCCGTAAGTCGCGCAGGTTGAGGAAAAAATGATCTGCTCTACTTCGTACGTATGGCAGGCGTCCAGAAGATTGACGACATTGGCGATATTATTGCGGTAGTATTTGGCGGGATCACGGACAGACTCCCCCACATCAATGCAGGCCGCAAAATGCATGACTGTTTTGATCTTTCGGGCCGCAAAAAAGGCGTCAAGGGCCTGCGGATCGTGCAAGTCGCCCACAACATGGCTGCCAAAGCGCAGAAAATCCGCATGCCCGGTTGAAAGATTGTCAAAAACGGCAAGCTCGTATCCGGCGCTTTCCAAAGCCATGGCGGTATGCGAGCCGATATAGCCCGCCCCTCCGATAACAGCCACTTGTGCCGTCATATCGCTGGTACTCCTTATCTCCCCAAGGGGCTTTGCATGCAGAAGGGACAGTGCCGGATGCAACTGCCCAGGTCGGCATCAGGGCTTTTCCAACAAGGCCGCAAGATAGCGGCCGTAGCCCGTCTTAGCCAGGGGGCGGATCAAATCCGAAAGCTGCGCATCGGAAATATAGCCCTTGCGCCAGGCTATTTCCTCCGGGCAGGAAATTTTCAAGGCCTGCCGGGCTTCCACGGTCTGCACAAAACTTCCCGCTGCAAGCAGGGCATCGTGCGTTCCTGTATCGAGCCAGGCAATGCCCCGCCCGAAAAGCTCGGCCCGCAGCCTTCCCTCCTGGAGATAGGCCTGGTTTACATCGGTGATTTCCAGCTCCCCCCGTGCCGAGGGGCGGATGGAGGCGGCAATGTCCGCCACCTGATTGTCATAAAAATACAGGCCGGTCACGGCATAGCCGGATTTCGGCTTTACGGGCTTTTCCTCGATGCTGACAACCCGCTTTTCTCCGTCCAGTTCCATGACGCCGTAGCGCTCCGGATCGCTCACATGGTAGCCAAACACAGTGGCCCCGCTCTCGTGGCCCATGGCGCGTTGCAAGGCCTCTGTGAGCCCCTGGCCGAAAAAGATATTGTCGCCGAGAATAAGGCAGGTGTTGGAGTCTCCGATAAAGTCACGGGTCAGCAAAAAGGCCTGGGCTATGCCTTCCGGCCTTGCCTGTTCCGTGAAAGTAAAGCGGCAGCCCCACTGCTTTCCGTCACCCAGCACGGCCTGAAACAAGGGCAGATCGCGCGGGGTCGAGATGATGCAGACATCCCTGATTCCGGCCAGCATGAGCACGGACAGCGGATAGTAGAGCATCGGCTTGTCATACACTGGCATCAGCTGCTTGCTCAGGCCCAGGGTCAAAGGATGCAGACGGGTTCCCGAACCCCCGGCAAGAATGATGCCCTTCCAAGGGATGCTGGCCATGCTCTGTGCCTCCGGAAAAAGAGTGCGGAGTGTACTTACCGGACAAAGGACGCTATTTTGTAAAAGGAAAAACGCCATGCATAGCGCATGGCCGAAACCGGACTGTTGCACGAAACAGAAAGAAAGTGAGGCAAGTATACAAAAAATTCCGCTAGTTGGCTACCCTGATTAAAGAGAGGAAGGCCTGAACGGAGCCTGTCCCTAATCTGCTTCCAATTCGTCTTCATAGAATATGTTCGCAGTTTCCGGCACAGCGCAGGGCTCAGACGAAGCCTCCGTACCCGCTCTGCCGCAGAGGCTGCGGCGCGGCATCGCCATGGTCAGGCGTTTCCAGATGAAGAGTTCCAGTTCGGCACCGTTTGCGGCCTCAACCGGAAATTCCGCCCTGGCCATAGCCTTGTGCCCCCCTGCGGAACCGATATCGCTGAAGACTTGCGCGGCGTAGCGCCCCATATGCCGCGAGATGCCATCGCTTCTGAATATGACCACGGCTGTGTCTCCGTAACGCCCGGCCACGGCGGCCCAGCGCACCTCATACACCCGCATGAAAAAATCGGCGATATTCACCAGTACGTCCGGATTATCAACCTCCCCGAGAAAAACATACTGGCCGGAGGTGCCCATGCCGTAAAGGTTTGTGCAGGCCCTGGCAAAGGTGTCGAGCCAGTGCAGATGAAATTCGCTGCGCGCTATGCGCGAGAGCAGGCCGGAGTCTGCATAGCGGTTCAGGTGCTGGTAGGCGATCAAGTCCATATCATCGACATGGCGTTCAAAATTGCCTGTATCCGTTTTTATGCCGAACTGTAATGCCGTTGCCAGCAGTTTGCCCGGCCTGATACCAAGGGTATGCAGATATTCCGTCATCCGGGTGCTGGTGGCCCCGTATTGCGGTTTGATGTCGGCATAGACCGCCGGGTGGGGATGTTCCGGCAGGGGGTGATGATCGATGATGAGGGAAAAGGGAATAGCAGTAAAGGCCGCATTATGGTGCGGCTGGGAGTCGATAATGGCAAAGCGGTCAAAGTGCGGCAGCATGCCGGGATAATAGGGCAGCATTTTTATCTGCGCATAGCGCACCATGGCCATATTGTCCGGACGCGATATTTTGTTTGTATGCGCTATGGCTACATCGCTGACGCGGTGGCTCATAATGCGCCGCAGGGCCAGGGCCGAGGCCATTGCGTCAGGGTCTGCAACAACAAGAATGAGCCAGCGGTGATCACGGGAAAAAAGCTTGAGAATCTTACGCAGCTTTGGCACGGCATGAAGAGAGGCCATAGACACCTCAAGAGGAAGATGGAGAGTGTTGCAAGCCTATCTGAACTTCAGGCCTGAGGCAACAGCCAGGAGCGAAGAAGGGGCAAAGAGCGCTCAATATGCCCCCAGTCGAACAGTTCCGCCATAAGCACACTCTGCCCGGGAGCTTCGCGTATCAAGCGTTCGCACAGGGCTAGCCCGGCCGGGTTCAGAGCTGTAAGCGGCAGATGACTCCCCTCTCGTCCCTTGGGGCCGGGGGCGCAAAGATGCAGCATCTTCGTGCGCTCCAGCAAAAAATCATTGCGTGACAGATGCTCCTGCCCATAAGCCAGCATATGCCCCGTGTCCAGGCAGACCTCGAAAGCCTGCTCGGCAATAACTTCAACAAGCTGCGTCAAATCATTGCCGTGCAGATTTTCGAGCAGCAGCAAGGAGCACTGCCCACCGCCATCTTGAAAAACTCGGGCAAAGCGCTCAAGGGCGCGCGATGCGCGGCGGGAATCCGCCGGATCATGCGTGGGGGGGTGCAGCACGGCCCGGCAATGCGGGGGCTGCGGGGCCTCCTTTGTTGCGCCATCACGCAGCCAGGAGCTTTTTTGCACCAGTTCCAGGCAGATTGCGGCGCTTTGGGCGGGCTCGTCCCAGGGCAGATCAAGAGGCAGGTGCAGGTGAAAAGAAAGGGGCAGCGCGGCCAAGGACAGGGGAAGCTCCGCATCGCTGTATGCCAGGGAAGCCTTTGTTTCAAAAAAGAGCAGTCCGACTTCATCCACCCTGCCTGAGAGGAAAAGGCAATTTTCCTGAAGCGATGCCGGGATGACCCAGGAGGGTGCGGCCAGGCGTCTGCCCGGCAGGGGCGCGAGGGGTGCGCAGCAAGCCTTATGCGTCATGGCGGCCTTTTTTGCCCAGGTAAAGGCTCGCAGGGAGCAAAGAGGGGGAAAGTATGCGCTTTGGCAAAGAATTTGCATAATTTGCATAAGAAGAGCAAGGCACGAGATTTTTGTCCCCTTTGCTCATTCTGTCAGCGGCTACTCCCCCTTATACTGGACAAGCGGGATAAAAGTTCTTATCTTCTGCAACGCCGCTCAGGAAATGAGGGCGAAATTGTTATAATACAAGCACTTATTAGAGCACTGTACTTCGACCCCTGCGATACAGATACACTGCTCACAGTGAAACCGATCTAACGAGGCAGCATAGGCCCCTGGCTGCCGCGACACTCCCGGCCTTTCGCCTGCCCGGCAAAACAGTACCGGACAGCGCTTGTGGAAGCGGTCGAGGGGGAATCATGAAAGTTTTCAAAGCCTACCTTCAACACCGTTTCAATCCCCTGCATGTCTACTGTAGGTTGCGGGATTACGGGCTCTCTTCCCGCTTTGCCATTCGCGTATCCCATATCTACGAGCGGCTGTACAAGGTGTGCGGCCTGGGCGGTCGCTCCTAAAGCAACAAGCTTTCCAGGGCGTCCATGCAACGCTCCTGCGCATAGGCCAGGGCCATCTTCCTGCCGTTTTTGCCCATAGCCGCTCTTGCTTCCGGCGCACCGGCCAGATCACAAAGCGCCTCAGCCATTGCCGACAGCACGCCATCCCAGACAGCAACCCTGTCCCCTCCGCTTCCGGTCATGCTTTCAGCGCTATACCCGCGAGAACGCAAAGCGGCATACTCCAGCCCTTCCGGCAGGGCGAACAGCCTGCCGTTGCCGTCCGGCCCTTCATGCACCAGTTCTGGCAGGTTGCTGACCGCAAAGGCG
The DNA here is from genome assembly GCA_002293605.1 of Desulfovibrionaceae bacterium UBA930. Classification (GTDB taxonomy): domain Bacteria; phylum Desulfobacterota; class Desulfovibrionia; order Desulfovibrionales; family Desulfovibrionaceae; genus Frigididesulfovibrio. The sequence continues at coordinate 3,947 of DBDO01000010.1, read as the reverse complement.
AATACGGGCTTTTGCGCCAGCCCGGCTTCTATGATTACGTTGCCAAAGCCCTCCCAGAGAGAGGTCAGCACAAAGACATCGATATCCCGCCAAAAAGACGACAGGTCCTTCATAAAGCCGCAGAATACGACCTTTTTTTCCACTTGCAGTTCGCGGGCCAGCTCCCGCAATTCCTGCCCGCGTTCGCCCTCTCCCGCGACAAGAATGCGGCAATCCACCCCGGCGTCCAGCAGTTTTTTGCCGATGTGCAGCAGCAGATGCTGCGCTTTTTGCCGGTTGAGCCTGCCTGCGTTGCCGATGACCAGAGGCCCGGCGGCGTCCTTGCGGGCCGCATGCTGCCCGGCCCGAGCGAGGGCGGCGTCAAAGGCCGCAAGATCCACGCCGTTCGGGATGACGCTTATTCTGTTTTCCTCAATAAGCCCTGGGTTATTGACGAGAACCTGCTCTTTTGTGGCCCTTGAGTTGGTGAGCAGCCTGGTGATGACCCTGCCGTACAAATGCCTGTTCATGGCGGAATCGCGAACCGGCAGGGCGCTGCCCCGACGATAGACGATATGCCGGACCCCGGCCTTTTTCGCGGCGGGACCGGCGATTTTCAGATCAGCCGGCAGGTTCATGATCACGGCATCGGGCCGCTCCTGCCGGAACAGGCGGAACAGGCGCATGCGCAGCAAGGGATTGAGAAAGGAAAGACGGGAAAGGCGCAAGGGAAGGAGGGTAAGTTCCGGAAATTCCAGGACGCGTTTATACAGTTCCCCGTCCGGGTGGCACAGGAGCGACACTTGCCAGCCTCTGGCCGCAAAAGCGCGGGCCGCGTTCAGATGCCAGGCTTCACCGCCTCCCCAGGGAATATTGCTGTTGCAAAAAACAATGTGCTTGTTTTTCCTCATGACCTTCTGCTGATAAAAAACGCCGCCCCAGTTCGGCGTCAGAGTGCTAACAAGACGCTGACTCATCCCATGAAGACAAAGACTCTGGTAAAAATTACACCAGCTTGTCGAAAATCAACACATAGAGATTGCGTATGATCAGGGCGAGCCTTAGCCTCAGACGGGCCACGTCCCGGGCGTGCAGGGCGAGCGTTTGCGCCAGCGAGTCGGCAAGAGGGGAAAAGTCCGTATCTCCTTTGGGCACGAGCAGTTCGATATATTTGTCAACGCGCTCTTGCATGCGCGCCGTTTCTGCATCGCGGCCTGAAAGAATCGGCCCTGTGTCGCGAAATTCGGCAAAAAAATCCACAGCGTCATTGGGAAAGGATTTTTGCAAAGCCAAACCCCACAAGGCAACGCTGATGGCCCGGAACTCCCGAAGCGCCTTTTTACGGCGTAAAAACTGCATGCGCGTAACGCCGATGTCCTCAAGTTCCGCTTTGAAATCAAGGCAGGCGTAAAGACCAAGAAAGGGCCGGATCACTTCATCAGCGGTATAGTGGGCCACGCTCACCCGCAAACGCTGTGCGTCCACTGCGCCGCCAATGCCGGGGGCCATGCCGCCCAGGACTTCTATAGCAGATTCCGTCTGTGCCATAATCGTCTTTTAGCAGAGCAGCCGGGCATAAACAAGGGAAAAATGCCCATGTCTGGAGTGGCAAAGCACCACAGATCCGGGGCTTGGCTCTGGCCCTTTGGCCCCCGTTTTTCCCTGATTCGCGATTGCAATGCTAAATTCTATATTATACATTGAAACGCGCAGGGAGTCCACTCCGATAGACGGTGTTTTTATACGCTAGTTTGTAGGCAACCGGTTTCAAACCCTTTTATTGAGGAGTTTTGTCATGGCCTTGTATACCACCCAGGAGGCATTGGATTTTCGCGCCAAGGCACGGCCAGGAGCTGTAGAAGTTATTCCGGTCAAGCCCTGCCGGAATCAGAAGGATCTCTCTTTGGCCTACAGCCCCGGCGTGGCGGAATGCTGCAAGGCCATCCATGATAACAAGGACTTGGTCTACGCGTACACGGGCAAAGGCAATCTTGTGGCTGTGGTGAGCAACGGCACTGCCGTGCTGGGCCTTGGCGACATCGGCCCGGAGGCGGGCAAACCGGTTATGGAAGGCAAGGGCGTGCTCTTCAAGGTGTTCGCCGATGTAGACTGCTACGATATCAACCTTGACGCGCGCGACCCGGATGCCATCTGCGCTATTGTCAAGGCCCTGGAACCGACCTTTGGCGGCATCAATCTTGAGGATATCAAAGCACCGGAATGTTTTTACATCGAAGAAAAACTGAAGAAGGAAATGAATATTCCGGTTTTTCACGATGATCAGCACGGTACAGCCATCATCTCAGGCGCGGGCCTGCTCAATGCCCTGGAAATAGCCGGAAAAAATATCAAGGATATCCGGGTGGTGGTCAGCGGGGCTGGCGCGGCCGGTATTGCCTGCTCCAAGTTCTACCTGCGCATGGGCGTGCCGCGCGAGCAGATCGCCATGTTTGATTCGCGCGGACATATCCATGCGGGCCGCACGGATCTCAACGAGCACAAGCGGGAATTCGCCGGGTCAAGAGCCTTTGCCGACATGGCCGAGGCCCTTAAGGGCGCAGATATGTTCCTGGGGCTTTCCCGTGCTGGTACGGTAAGCGCAGACATGGTCAGGAGCATGGCCGCGTACCCGGTTATTTTCGCCTGCGCCAATCCTGTGCCGGAAATAAGCTATGCCGAGGCCAAGGCGGCGCGGCCTGACGCCATTGTGGGCACGGGGCGTTCCGACTTTCCCAACCAGATCAACAATGTGTCCGGCTTTCCCTTTATTTTTCGCGGCGCGCTCGATGTCAGGGCCACGGAAATCAACGAGGAGATGAAGCTGGCCGCCGCAGGGGCCATAGCGGCCCTGGCCAAAGAGCCGGTGCCGGACTATGTGCTCGGGGCCTATGGGGTCAGCAGCCTGTGCTATGGCGTGGACTACGTCATCCCCAAGCCCCTGGATCTGCGCCTGATTGAGTATGTAGCCGCAGCGGTGGCCGAAGCAGCCATGAAAACGGGCGTGGCCCGGCAAAATGTGGACCTTGCCAGTTATCGCGAATCTCTGCGCGCCCGGCTGAAAGCCTCCCGGGCCAGGGTGGAGGGCGTGGTGCAATCGTACGGCTGGTAAAACTCGCGAGCCTGGGGAGAAAGGAGCTCCCCAGGCTGCACGCGCCCCCTTACACCCTGGCGCAACGCTGCAAGAGGATGAAATCCGCCGCGCACAGGGCGGCCATGGCTTTAAGCACCGGCACGATACGCGGAATGGCGCAGATATCGTGGCGTCCCCCCACAGTGAGCTTCACGGGCCTTCCGTGCAGATCCACACTCTGCTGTTCACGGCCTATCGAGGCGATAGGCTTGACTGCCACGTTCAGCAGCACGGGCGCGCCGCTGCTTATGCCGCCGAGCACGCCCCCGGCATTATTGGAGGCAAAGTCACAAAGCGTCTTGCCCGAGCTTGCCTGCACAGGCAGCAAGGGGTCGTTGTTCTGGCTTCCCCTAAGGCGCGCGGCCGCAAAACCCTGGCCGATCTCCACGCCCTTGACCGCGCCCACTCCCATCATGGCATAAGCCAGGCGGGCGTCCAGTTTGTCAAAGACCGGCTCCCCCAGACCGGCAGGCAGACCAAGAATCTCCACCCGCACCAGTCCGCCCAGAGTATCCCCCTCTTTACGCGCCGCTTCGGCCAAAGCTTCCCACCGGGCAGCCGTATTGTCATCCGGACAAAACCAGGGGCGGCTGGCCGCGCCCGCGATATCCGCAGGTTGCGCCGCGATCCCGCCCACTTCCAAGGTACAGGCACGCAGGCTAACACCCTGTCTTTCCAAAAATTTCAGGGCTATGGCCCCTCCCGCCACCCGGCTCAGGCTCTCCCGGCCCGAGGATCGCCCTCCGCCCCGGTAATCGCGCAGGCCGTACTTGGCCTGAAAGCCGAGGTCGGCATGGCCGGGCCGGAATATCCGGGCCAGCTCGCCATAATCGCGAGA
>DBDO01000155.1:11454-11614 GCA_002293605.1 Desulfovibrionaceae bacterium UBA930 | reverse complement strand
CCGCCAGGCTCGGCATAGGGGAAGACTGGAGCCCGGACAGCGTGAACGCCGCGCTTCAGGCCGCGAACCTGGACTGGAGCATAGCCCCGATCCACTGGAGCGGCGGCATGGCCACACAGCAGATGCATCTGCTTCAGCCAGCGGCCAAGGGCTTTGCGCC
>DBDO01000155.1:0-11393 GCA_002293605.1 Desulfovibrionaceae bacterium UBA930 | reverse complement strand
GGGACGTGGTCCCCTGCACCCGCACTTTCCGAAAAGCGGCAAAGCCGCTTTTCGGCCATGGGGGGTCAAGGGCCTCAGGCCCCTTGCGGGGCTTGGGGCGGAGCCCCAAAGCCATTAAGAAACAGCCCTTGGAGCTTGCTCTAAAAATAGCCCCGGCAGGAGCGGCATGATCTGGCACACACTGGCAAAGCGTTTCGGCAACACCCGCCCCGAGCATGAAGAGCAACCCGACAGGGACGTACTCAAGGCCTTTCGCAAACGCTACGCGCGCTTTCGCAGGCTTCTGGACGCCAACGCCGCCCTGGCCGGACTGATGGCCGACATGGAGGAAAAACTCAGCGGAAAATCCCTGTACGGCATGCTCTATGTGCGCCGGGCCGCCGGGCAGGCCCTGGAAAAGACCTACCAGATGGCGCGCAGCCTGGATGCCATGAGCGGCGGCGGCTATGCCGGGCTGATCAGGGCCGTGGACAGGATGGAAGAAGCCCTGCGCTCCCTGCTGGAAAAGGACAAAAGCAAAGGCGAGCTTCTCCCGGCACTTACCCTGCCCCTGTCCGAGCTGAACCTGGACAGGCTTGACGATGTGGGCGGCAAAAATGCGAGCCTCGGAGAAATGCTGAACAGGGCCGGGGTTCCGGTGCCGCGCGGTTTTGCCGTTACCGTGTCGGCCTTTCGTCTCTTCATGGCCCATGAGGGGCTCGGCAAACGGGTCGAAGACCTTATGGCCGAAATGCAGGCCCAAGACCGGGAAGGGCTCTCTGACACGCTCGCGAAAGTGCGCGCCCTGATTGAAAAAGCCCCCCTGCCCGAAGCCCTGGAACAGGCCTTTGCCTCGGCCATGCAGGCCTGTTTTGCCGAAGAGCCGGTCCGGCTGGCCGCGCGCAGCAGCGCGCAGGCCGAAGACGGCAACAAAAGCTTTGCCGGGCAGTTTCTCACCCTGCTGGGGGTTCGGCGGGAAGACTTTCCCGCTGCCTACCGCAAGGTTGTGGCCAGCCTCTTTACCCCTTCCGCCACCCTGTACCGGCTGCACCAGGGCATTCCCCTCAGCGCCAACGCCATGGCCGTTTCCTGCATTGAAATGGTGGACGCGCTGGCCAGCGGGGTAGCCTATTCGCACGATCCGATCAACCTTTTGCAGGATACCCAGATCATCAACGGGGTCTGGGGCCTGGGCCGCTATATCGTGGACGGCCTCGTTGAGCCCGACTCCTGGGTCTTTACCCGGCAGGAGAAGCCCGAACTGGTCCGCCGCAGGGCCGGTTCCAAAGAGCGCCAGTTGCGCATCGGGCCGGACGGCGAACTCACAGAGCGGCCCGTTGCGGAACAAGACCGCCGCCGTTTCTGCCTTTCCGATGCGGAGGCCCAGGATCTGGCCGCCCATGTGCTGCGCCTGGAACGCCATTACGGCGGACATCAGGATGTGGAATGGGCCAAAGCCAGGGACGGCAAACTGATCTTTCTGCAATCGCGCCCGCTGGATACGCTCTTTGGCGCGGCCCGCCCAAAGCCCGCGCTGATCACATCGCACGCGCTCCTGCTGGAGGGGGGCGACATCGCTTACCCCGGCATAGGCTGCGGCCCGGTGGTTATGCCGCACAGCCCTGAAGATCTGCTCGCCTTTCCCGAAGGCGGGGTGCTTGTGGCAGCTCATTCCAACGCCGAATACGCCGCGGTTCTGGACAAGGCCCAGGCCGTGGTCACGGCCACGGGCGGCCTTACCGGGCATATGGCCACCATTTGCCGGGAATTTCGGGTGCCCACCCTGCTCAACGCCCGTGAGGCCATGCGGATTCTGAAGCCGGGCATGGAAGTCACGGTGGATGCCTTTTCGGCCAGGGTGTACCAGGGCAAGGTAGAAGAACTGCTCCCCCTGCGCCTGCGCCTCGACCCCGTGCGCTTGCAGGATACCCCGGTGCATGCGGCCCTGCGCGAAGTCTCCCGCCTCATCCTGCCCCTGAACCTGACCGACACGGCCTCAGCCAGATTTTCTCCGGAAGGCTGCCAGACCCTGCACGATGTGATGCGCTTCGCCCATGAACGCTCCTACCAGGAGATGTTCGCCATCAGCGATTCGGCCACAGAGGCGGGCAGCGTGGCCTTGAAACTCGCCGCCCCCCTGCCCATTGATCTGTACATTATCGATCTTGACAAGGGCGCTGCCCTGCGGCAGGGAAGCCGGAGCATACGACCGGAAGAAATTCTCTGCGCGCCCCTGAAAGCCCTGCTCGGCGGCATGCTCAGGCCGGAAGTCATGTTCCGGCGGCCCCGCCCCGTCAACATGGGCGGCTTTTTCTCCGTGATGGGGCAGCAAATGCTGAGTCCGCAAGGCGGAGACGGGCGCTTCGGCGATAAAAGCTACGCCATTATTTCCGACCGCTACATGAATTTCAGCTCCAGGGTCGGCTATCACTACAGCGTTCTGGATTCTTACTGCGGCATGACAGACAGCAAAAACTACATTTCCTTCAGCTTTCAAGGCGGCGCAGCGGGAGAAGATCGCCGGGCGCGCCGCATCAGGGCCATTGCCCTGGTGCTGGAAGAGCTGGGCTTTTCCGTTGCCGTGCAGGGCGATATGCTGAAATCCCGCTTCCAGAAATACCCCAAAAGCGAGATAGAAAACAGGCTGGACCAGCTCGGCCGCCTGCTCCAGGTGACCCGGCAGATGGATATGCTCATGACTGGCGATGAAGCCGTGACCCGCTTTCGAGATGATTTTATGCAGGGCGCTTATTATTAGCTTCGGGCTTTATTTATTTGGGGCTGCCGCCCCAAACCCCGCCTGGGGGGAATCATTCCCCCCAGACCCCCTCACTTTGCGCAAACAACGCAAAAATGGGTGTGCAGGGGATCCAATCCCCTGCCAGGGGGCTTGGGGACGGAGTCCCCCAAATCTAAGGAACAGATATGGCAAAAAAACAGGAACAGAGCTTTGAGCGGCAGATGCAGCGCCTGCAGGAAATAGTGCAGGAGCTTGAGCGCACGGATCTTGCGCTGGAGAAGAATGTGGCCCTCTATAAGGAGGGCCGCGAACTGGCGCGGTCTTGCAAGGAGCTTCTGGAGCGCGCCCGGCATGAGATCTCTCTGTGCGCGGAGGACGAAAATCCTTTTGTCCCGGAACAAAAAGAGGAGTAAAAAAGCTGATGGAACAGCCCGCATCGCCCCTGCCCTTGCAGGAGGTCAAAGCCCGCCTGAAGGAAGAGGCCGCCGCCGTTGAAGCCTGGCTTGCCCGCGCCCTGCGTGATATTGCGATGCCGCCGGGCCTGCTTGAGGCTATGGAATACAGCCTGCTTGCGGGGGGCAAGCGGATTCGCCCGGTGCTCTGCCTGCTTGCGGCCCGGCTTTTCGGCCTGGACGGGGCTGCGATCATGCCCTTTGCCGGGGCTATCGAATGCATCCACAGCTATTCTCTTATTCATGACGATCTGCCGGCCATGGATGATGACGATCTGCGCCGGGGCAAGCCTTCCAGCCACAAGCGCTTTGACGAAGCCACGGCCATTCTGGCCGGAGACGCCCTTTTGACCGATGCCTTTACGCTGATGGCCTCCTGCGCGGGCAAGGGCCTGCCTGCGGAGCGGGTTTTGCGGGCGCTTGCCCTGCTCTCTGCGGCTGCGGGATCCGCAGGCATGGTGGGCGGGCAATTTCTGGACATGCGCCATACCGCGCAAAAAGGCATAGGCCTTGAGGAACTGGCCGCCATGCACGCCATGAAAACCGGGGCATTGCTGCGCGCCTCCTGCGAATGCGGCGCTGTGCTCGCGGGCGCGGATGAAGCGGGCCTTGCTGCCCTTGCCGCCTATGGGAGGGAAATCGGCCTTGCCTTTCAGATTGCCGATGACATTCTTGATGAAACAGGCAAGGAAGAAGATTTGGGCAAAAAGGTGGGGAGCGATGCGGCTCAGGGCAAGAGCACTTATCCCTCGCTGGTCGGCCTGGAAAAAAGCCGGGACCTGGCCCTGGCCCATGCCGATGCGGCAGTGCGGTCCCTGCGTCCTTTTAACGCGCCGGAAGCCGACTTGTTGCAGGGGCTTGCGGTTTATATCGTAAACAGGCTATCCTAAGCAGGTGAGCACCTCAAAAAAAACTCCCGGCCCGGCCCGCCGCGCCGCTGCAAAGCCTTGCGTTGCAAAGGCAGCCCTCGGGCTTGAGGCCGCCATGCCCCTGGCCTCCGCCTTTGCTCAGGAAAGCGCGCCCCTGCCGGGGCCGGGACTCGATATCCAAAACGGCGCTCCGCCCCAGCCCGATGCCTCCATTCTCGCCGGCATCATCCACCCTTCCCAGGTGGCCGGTCTTTCCTCGCTGGAGCTGGAGCAGTTGGCTGCGGAAATTCGGCGCGTGCTGATCAGCACGATTTCCCATACCGGCGGGCATCTTGCGCCCTCTTTGGGCGTTGTCGAGCTGACCCTGGCCATGCTGGCGACCTTTAATCCCGAGCGGGACAAAGTGGTCTGGGACGTGGGGCACCAAGCTTACGCCTACAAGCTCCTTACCGGGCGGGCCCATAAATTCCACACCTTGCGCCAGGCCGGGGGCATCAGCGGCTTTCCCAACCGCGCGGAGAGCCGTTTTGACCATTTCGGGGTCGGGCATTCCTCCACCTCGGTATCAGCGGCCCTTGGCATGGCCAAGGCCAGGGATCTGGCCGGGGAGGACCACCATGTGCTTTCCGTCATCGGCGATGGTTCCCTTACCGCAGGGCTGGCCTATGAGGGCCTGAACCAGGCCGGGGCCACGGCCCGGCGTTTCATTGTTATTCTCAACGACAATGAAATGTCCATTTCCAAAAATGTGGGCGCGCTGTCCCTGTTCATGAGCCGCAATCTTTCCGCGCGCTGGGTGCGCCGCATCAAAAGGGAGGTGGAGACTTTTCTTACCGGCATACCGGGAATCGGCGGGGATTTGATGGAAATTGCCCGGCGCAGCAAGCACAGCTTCAAAAACTTCTTTACCCCCGGCATTCTTTTTGAGGCCTTGCGTTTCAATTATATCGGCGCGGTGGACGGCCACAATATCGAAGAATTGCGGGAAACCCTGGCCCTGGCCGCAGCCCTGGACCGCCCCGTGCTGGTGCATGTGCTGACGCGCAAAGGCAAGGGTTACGCCCCGGCCGAGGCCAACCCGGTGCTTTTTCACGGGGTGGGTATTTTTGATCCGGAGAGCGGGGAGCCCGCGCGCTCCGCTTCGGGAACAATCTCCTATACCGAGGCCTTCAGCCGGGCTATTTGCGCCCTGGCTGAACAAGACGAACGCATTGTGACCATTACTGCGGCCATGCCCGAAGGCGTAGGCCTTACGGAATTTGCGGAGCGCTTTCCGAATCGCTTTGTGGATGTGGGGATTTGCGAACAGCATGCCGTAACCTTTGCCGCAGGCCTTGCCACCCAGGGCATCCGCCCCTTTGTGGCCGTGTATTCCACCTTTCTGCAACGCGCCTATGACCAGATAGTGCACGATGTCTGCCTGCAAAACCTGCCCGTCACCTTTTGCATCGACAGGGCGGGCATTGTCGGGGAAGACGGGGCCACGCACCAGGGCGCGTTTGATCTGGCCTTTTTGCGCCATATACCGAACCTTGTGCTTTTTGCCCCGCGCGATGAGGCAGAGTTGCAACGCGGCCTGGCAACGGCCCTTGCCCATAACGGCCCCTTTGCCCTGCGCTACCCGCGCGGTCTTGGCCCTGGCGCGCCTTTGCCTGACGCGCCACAGGCCCTGCCCATCGGCAAGGGGGAATTTTTGTGCAAGGGCAAAAGCGGGCTTGCCGTGATTGCCGTAGGCAACAGGGTTGCGCCCGCCGTGCACGCGGCCGGGCAGATTCTTGAGCAGAGCGGCAAATCCGTCACCGTGCTGGACGCGCGCTGGATAAAGCCCCTGCCCGAGGAAGAGTTGCGCACGGTCTTTGCAAGCCATCACAGCATACTGATTCTGGAGGAAGCCGCGCTTGCGGGCGGCTTTTCCTCAGCCGTGCTGGAATTTTGCAGCGATGCCGGTTTGCTCGGCACCCGGCGCGTCCGCCGCCTGGGACTGCCCGACGCTTTTATCGAACACGGAACAGCGGCAGTGCTGCGCAAAGCTCTGGGCCTGGACAGAGAGAGCATCAGGAAGGAGATGGAGAATATGCTGGACAGTGCTTTTTGAGCACATAGACTGCAAAGCTTTGATTTTCTCTTTGCAAGCAAGAAAAAAAGCTATAGTATGAGGGTCTCATACCCTGCCGTAGGGCAGGGGAGCAGGCAAAGCCTCCTGCGGACAAAGGGGGCTTTCAGCGGCCCTGTACAGGCCTTGGTCCTTGCGCTTTTTCGCCGGGGGCGAAAAAAGCATAGGGCGGCAAAGCCCGTGCCCGCTACTACACCACAAAGGACATTCGCTGCATGTTCGTCATTCTCGGCTATATAACGGTACTGGGCTGCGTGCTTGGCGGCTACGCCATGCACAGCAGCAACTTTGCCATTCTTGTGCAGCCGAACGAACTGCTTATCATTTTTGGAGCGGGTGTCGGTGCCTTTATCGCCTCCAACTCGGCCTTCACCCTGAAACTTTCCCTGAAAGGCATCAAGCACTGCTTCAGCAACGGCCCTTCCAAGGCGAAATACCTGGATATGCTGGCCCTGCTGTACGGCCTTTTCGCAAAAATGCAGCGCGAGGGAATCATCAGCATTGAAAAGGATATTGAGCAGCCGGAATCAAGTTCCCTGTTCCAGCAGTATCCGACCATGGCCAAGGATAAAAACGCCTGCTTCTTTATCGGCGACACCCTGCGCGTGTACCTGACCACGGGCAATGCCGGGGAACTGGACAAACTCATGGGCGTAGACATGAGCACCATGCACGATGAGGAAATGCTGCCCGCGCATTCGCTTTCCCACATGGCCGATGCCCTGCCGGGCCTTGGTATCGTGGCGGCGGTTCTCGGCATTGTTGTAACCATGGGGCATATCAACGATGGGCCGGAAAAGCTGGGAACCTCCGTTGCCGCAGCCCTGGTGGGCACCTTTCTCGGCATTCTGCTGTGTTACGGCTTTGTCGGACCGCTCGGTGCCAAGCTGGAAACCCTTGCTCACGAAGAACATCTTTTTTTCCGCGCCATTCGCGAAGCGCTCGCCGCCGCAGTGCGGGGCTCCTCCCCCATTGTCGCGCTCGAGTATGGCCGCCGGGCTATTCCCCTGGCCTTTCGCCCGACCTTCCTTGAAATGGAGCAAAAGCTCAAGGGCTAGGCCCTGTGGCTTATACGGGAGCGTTTATGGCCGGTTCATCCTGGAAAGTGGCATACGCGGACTTCATGACAGCCATGATGGCCTTTTTTCTGGTCATGTGGCTGCTGAACATGGCTGACGAAAAAACCCTCAAGGGTTTGGCCGGATATTTCACGGAAGGGGCGGTCCATTTCACCAACTCCGCGGCCCCCGGCGTTTCCAACAACGTTATTGTACAGTTTGTAGAAAAACTGGACACCCGGAGCAACATGAGCGAAGCCGAAAAATCGGACTACGCCATCATCCAGAGCATCAAACCCATTCTCTCCCTGAAGGACGCCGTGCCCAACAGCTCTACCGGCATCACCTCGGACGGCGTGGGCGTGCTTTTGCACATGACTTCCAACCTGATGTTCAGGCCCAATACCGTTGATTTTTCCGCCACCGGGGAAAAAGCCCTGGACGAAGTGCTGAACGTGCTTAAAAAATATAATGTATGGGTCATTGTGCGCGGCCATGCCGATTCTTCTGAAACGGGCGCTCCCGACTATCCTTCCCGCTGGGAGCTTTCTTCGGGCAGGGCCAATTCCGCCGTGCGCTATCTGGTGGCCCGGGGCGCAGACCCCAAAAAAATCCGCAGTGTCGGCTATGCCGATACCCGCCCCCTGGCTCCGCCCTCCGTGCCTGACGCGGCCGCCAAAAACAGCCGCGTGGAATTCTACTTCCACCGCCCGGAAGTGATGACCAACATTGTTGGCTACTAGGCTCGGACCTCAGTAATTTTGAAAACAGCCCCTGGAAAAGACACATAAAAAGGGCTCTTTACCCGTCCGGCTTTTGCGGGCGCGGTGAAACAGCCGGAGGATGCATTGAATCAGCGTACTTTTTTCGCTTGGGCATTGGTGGTTATGCTGGGCCTGCTCGCCTTCAACATGATGGCCCAGCAGCCCTCCTCTACCAATGAATATACCTACTCGGATTTTTTGGAAAAAGTTCGGGGTCAGCAGGTGCAGGAAGTCCTGGTGCAGGGGGACAAACTCTCCGGCAAGCTGACGGACGGAGCCCCTTTTACCAGCTATGCCCCGAAAGATCCGAAACTGGTGGAAAACCTGCTGGCCGCCGGGGTCAAGGTCAAAGCCGGAGCGCCGGAGGATTCCCCCTGGTATATCATCTTCCTGACCTCCTGGGCCCCGATGATCCTGCTCATCCTGTTCTGGGTCTTTTTCATGCGCCAGATGCAGGGCGGCGGCGGCAAAACCATGTCTTTCGGGCGTTCGCGCGCGCGGATGATCTCGCAGGAATCGGCCAGGGTCACCTTTGACAACGTGGCCGGGGTTGACGAGGCCAAGGAAGAGCTGACCGAGGTTGTGGATTTTCTTTCCAACCCGAAAAAATTCACCCGCCTTGGCGGGCGCATTCCCAAAGGCGTTTTGCTGGTCGGCCCTCCGGGCACGGGCAAGACCCTTTTGGCCAAGGCTGTTGCCGGGGAAGCGGGCGTGCCCTTTTTTTCCATTTCCGGCTCCGACTTTGTNNNTTCGCCCAGGGCAAGAAAAACGCGCCCTGTCTCATCTTTATTGACGAAATTGACGCTGTGGGCCGCCAACGCGGCGCAGGCCTTGGCGGCGGGCATGACGAGCGCGAGCAGACCTTAAACCAGCTTCTGGTGGAAATGGACGGCTTTGAAGCCAACGAGGGCGTTATTCTGATTGCCGCGACCAACCGCCCGGACGTGCTCGACCCCGCCCTGCAGCGGCCCGGCCGTTTTGACCGGCAGGTTGTGGTGCCTAAACCCGACATCCGGGGTCGCAGGCAGATCCTGCAGGTGCACAGCAAACGCACGCCGCTCGGCAGCGATGTGGATCTGGAAGTGATCGCCAAGGGCACGCCCGGCTTTTCCGGCGCGGACCTTGAAAATCTGGTTAATGAAGCCGCCCTTATGGCCGCCAAGGAAAATAAGGACGCGCTCAACATGGACGACTTCGAAGGGGCCAAGGACAAGCTGCTCATGGGTAAGGAGCGCCGCACCATGGTGCACACGCCCGAAGAGCTTAAAAACACCGCCTACCACGAAGCCGGTCATGCCATTTTGAATCTGCTGCTGCCCGAAACCGACCCCCTGCACAAGGTGACCATCATCCCGCGCGGCCAGGCCCTCGGGCTGACCATGTACCTGCCGGATGAAGACAAGTACAGCTACAACCGCGTGTCTTTGGAGAGCAAAATCGCCATGGCCTTTGGCGGACGCGCTGCGGAGCTGATCATCTTCAACCAGTTCACCACGGGCGCGAGCAATGATATCAAACAGGCCACCAGCCTGGCCCGTTCCATGGTCTGCCGTTTTGGCATGAGCGATCTGATCGGCCCCATGGCCATCGGCGAGCAGAGCCAGGAGGTCTTCATCGGACGCGAATGGGTGGCCAACCGCGAACATAGCGAGGAAACCGCCCGCCTGGTGGATGCCGAGGTCAAACGCATTATTGACGCGGCAATGGAGAGGGCGGATGCGCTGCTGCGGGAGCATATCGACGGCCTGCACCGCGTGGCCGAGGCCCTGCTGGAACGTGAAACCCTGACCGGCGAGGAAACCCGCCTCCTGCTTGAGGGCGAAAGCCTGCCCCCCCTTGACCTGAAAGCCAACCCGCGCAAGCTGATCACCACGGAAGATCTGGAACGCGAAAACGAAAACGGCCCTTCTGACGGGGACGCAGGGCAGGAGCCGCCGCAAGACGCAGCCGCTTCCGAAGAGGCTAAGACCCAGGATCTCGCTCCCGGCTATGATATTTACGGACGCCCCAATCCGGCGGAAGACAGGGCCGAGGAGGCGCACAAGCGGGAAGTGGAGGCGGAAAGAGCGGCAAAGGAAGCCGCCCCGAAAGCAACCGCCCGCTCGCCGCTGGGGACGCTGTTTACCGCGTCTTCCACTGAGGCTGGCCAAAGCCCTGCCAAGATCCCGGACAGGGATACAGGCGAACAGCAATCCCCTGCGGAAAAAAACGAGGGCGACCCGCACGGCCCTCAGGCTTCCTGATGAGCAGCGGAACACAGACAACTCCACACTGGCAGATACGCGGGGGCAGGCTGTTACAGCCCGCCCCCTTCATCATAGTCGGCATTGTCAACATCACTCCGGATTCCTTTTCCGATGGCGGGTGTTTCGCCAATACGGAAGCCGCGCTGAACCGGGTTCGAACCGTATTGGCCGAAGGCGCGCACATGGTGGACCTGGGTGCGGAATCCACCCGTCCCGGCGCGCAGGACATCGGCCCTGAAGAGGAATGGCGGCGGCTCGAACCGGTTTTGCAGCAGACCTTGGACCTGCGCGAGGCCCTGGCCCGGCAGCGCTCCAAAGCACCGGAAGCGTCCCGGCAAGGCAGGCTTCAGCCCGTTTTGCAAAGCAGCCCCCCGGCCCTGCCGCCCTTCACTCTTTCCATAGACAGTTTCCGGGCGGAAAACGCGGCCAGAGCCCTTGCGCTCTCGCCCGGCCCAGGGGCGGGAGACCTATGCGGCGGCGTGGATGTGATCAACGATGTATCGGGCGGCTCTTTTGACCCGACCATGGACGAGGTACTGGCCCAGTACAAGCCGGGCTACGTGCTCGGGCACAGCCCGGCCCGGCCCCTTCATATGCAGCGCGCGCCTTATTACGACAATGTAGTTGACGAGCTGCTGGGCTGGTTCTCCCTGCGCATGAAGGCCCTGGTGCGGGCAGGCCTGCCGGAAGCCTGCATCTGCCTCGACCCCTGCATCGGTTTTGGCAAAAGCCTGGAGCATACCCTGGAAATCATCGAGGGCATCCCCCGCCTGCTTACACTCGGACGGCCGCTCTATTTCGGCATCTCCCGCAAAAGCTTTCTGGGCGCTATCACCGGGCAGAGCATCCCGGACCGCGATACATCCACCCAGGTCGCTACGGCCCTGCTCGCCGCAGCGGGCGTTGCCATACACCGGGTGCATCAGGTGGCCGACACCGCAGCCACCCTGAAGCTGGTGCAG
The DNA here is from genome assembly GCA_002293605.1 of Desulfovibrionaceae bacterium UBA930. GTDB lineage: Bacteria > Desulfobacterota > Desulfovibrionia > Desulfovibrionales > Desulfovibrionaceae > Frigididesulfovibrio. The sequence goes on along the minus strand of DBDO01000155.1, from coordinate 210 downwards.
GCGCTTACGCGCAAAGAGAAGGCCCCCCTGCCCTTTTCCTCTCCTGGGCCGTGAGAGGCGCAACCTCATCATCCGCTATGAACTGATGGCGTTGGGGGGCAATCCACACGCCCGCGAGGGGGCGTGTGGATTAAAAATCTCAGCAAGGAGGGCTCGCGCACTTGATGGCAAACGGCACTTCTGAGTTGACAACTTTTACTCCCAAGTTTG